>JAZRQK010000043.1:0-55431 GCA_045649665.1 Faecousia sp.
CTGCATCATTTTCGTTAATAATAGGCAGAGCATTCCACTCCAACAGCCGTTCCAAAGTGTCGTGGACATAACAGCTTCGGGTGCTGTCCTGAATATCCTCAGCAGTCAGCAGGATCTGGGCAACGGTGTGATTATACTCGCCAAACAGCTTGTCGTATGTATACATCAGCTCACACTGACCCACAGCGGCAGCTGCCTGCTTACCGGGCATATCCGCAGGACGACCGGAAAGTCCCAGCTTGCCCACACCCATGCCGATAGCGCCGGAGGAGACCAGCACGATCTGGCATCCGGCATTTTTCATATCACTGAGCACCTTGCAAAGCAGCTCCACCCGGCGGATATTCAGCCGTCCGTTGGCATGGGCCAGTGTGGAAGTACCCACCTTGATCACGATACGCATAGGGATTCTCCTTTATTTTACAAACATACTGTAATTTTACACCAATTTCCCTTTAATAGCAACAAAAAAATGCAATCCCGCTCCACAAAAAAGAACGGGCAGCGTTGGGAAACGCTGCCCGAAATTTATCTTCTTGACCAAGTGCCACGGGAAAATAGCACCAAAATGGGGAATATCTCCAAACGTCCGGCAAGCATGTCCATGATCAGCACCAGCTTGGAAAAGTCGCTGTAGGCGCTGAAATTGCAGGTAGGGCCAACTGCTTCCAGACCGGGGCCGATGTTATTAAAGCATGCCAGCACTGCTGACAGATTGGTGCTTACGGAAAAGTTGTCCAGACTGACCAGCAAGAAGCTGACGATGACCACGATCACATAAGCGGCAAGATAAGCGTTGGTGTTGGTCAGCACCCGCTCGTCTACCACTTTGTTGTTATTGCGCACCACCTGCACCTTTTTGGGGTTCAGGACTTGCCGGATATTCCGCCGCAGATTTTTGAACAGCAGCAGTACCCGGGCGCATTTCAAACCGCCGCCGGTGGAGCCGGCGCAGGCGCCGATGACCATGAGCATCAGCAGAAGTCCTTTGGAGAAGCTGGGCCACAAATCAAAATCCGTGGTGGCAAAGCCGGTGGTTGTGATAATGGAGCTGACCTGAAATGCCGCATGGCGGATGGTCTCGCCCAAAGAATCGTACAAATGCCGCACATTCCACACGATCAGACCGACTGTCAAAAGGAACACACCGATATACAGCCGCAGCTCCTCGTCCTTGAATATGCTCCGCAGCTGACCCAACAGCAGCAGATAATAGCAGCTGAAGTTGATGCCAAACAGGAACATGAACACGGTGCAGACATTCTGGATATAGGGACTATAGGATGCTATAGAATCATTACGGATACCAAAGCCGCCGGTGCCGGCAGTGCCAAAGGCGGTACAGACAGCCTCAAACAAAGACATGCCGCCCAGCAGCAGGAACACTACGTTCAGCACGGTTAAGGCAATATAAATCAGATACAGGATCAGGGCAGTCTGCCGCATTTTCGGCACAAGCTTGCCAACGTCCGGCCCGGGGCTTTCTGCTCGTAAAAGATGCAGGGTAAAGCCTTTGTCACCGGCACCGCCCGGGGCGACTGCCAGCAGAAATACCAGCACGCCCATGCCGCCTACCCAGTGGGTAAAGCTGCGCCAATACAGAAGACCCTTGCTCATGGCTTCCACATTGCTCAAAATCGAGGAGCCGGTGGTGGTAAAGCCGGACACGGTCTCGAAAAATGCGTCGATAAACCGGGGGATCTGTCCGGAAAAGTAGAAAGGCAGACAGCCGGTAAGACTGAGGAATACCCAAGCCAGTCCAACACATACCAGACCTTCCCGGGCGCCGAACAGACTGCCGGCTTTGCGGCAAGTCAGCAGCAAAAGACCACTGATTGCCAGCATGATGACCAAGGCATACAGAAAGCCCCTTACGGCATCTGTTTCATACAGTCCTGCGCTGATCAGCAGCGCAGGTATCATAAACACAGCTTCCAGCGTGATGATCTGCCCGATGAAGCGTCCCATCATTTTGTAATTCATAGCTTACTCCGTTCAACCGATTATGCAAAAATGTCGTTGATATTTTTCAGGAAACCACGGCCACTGGTGACAACAACCACTGTGTCGCCAACGGTGAACATGCTGTCGCCGTCAGGGATCTGGGTAGTTGTGCCGTGGGTGATGCTTGCAATCAGAACGTTGGTTTTCAGTTTCAGTTGTTTCAGGGGAATATCCCGGTTGCGGGTGGCATCGTCCACGGTGAATTCCACAGCTTCTACCTGGCCGTCGGCGATGGTATGCACGCTGATGGCTGCGCCGGTCTGGTTTTGCATGGCTCGCACATACCGGACAATGGCATTACTGCACAGCTCCTTGGGACAGATCACACTGCCCAGCTCCAGAGAGTTTGCGATAATGCTCTCGCCCCGGCTGAGTTTAGTGATAATCTGGGGAACATTCCGGCTGTTGCCGTACAAGGAGATGACCATGTTGGTCTCATCCACACCGGTCAGGCTGGCCAGCGCATCCACCTGTCCAATGCCTTGGTTGTCCAAAAGGGTTTGGTTGCTGCAGTCGCCGCAGATCACAGAGGTCTGGGGCAAAAGACCGGCTAACAGTTCGCAGCGCTCCCGACTGCGGTCGATGAGCTGCACGGAAATACCGTCTTTTTCCAAAAGACCGGCAAGATAGTAGCTGACGCGGCCACCGCCGCAAATCAGCACATTGCGGACACGGCGGGTGATGATGCCTAAGTTTTTCAGCAGCACAGTCAGGGTGGAAGTGGGGGCAGTAACAAAGATACGGTCACCACGCTGCAGTACGAAATTACCGCTGGGGGCAACGGCGTTACCTTGCCGCAAAACGGCACAGACCAGCACCTTGCACTTGACGATGCTGCTTAAATCCCGTAGCGCTACATTACACAGCTTGCTGTTTTCGTCGATACGCAGTTCCACGATCTCAACTCGACCCTTGGCAAAGGTATCACGGCGCAGGAAACCCGGATATTTCAGAAGCCGCTCGATCTCAATGGCGGCCTGCTTTTCCGGATTGACGGTCAAGGACAGCGGAAAAACCTCCGGCATGGTCATGACCTGCTCGGCGTATTCCGGGGTGCGGACACGACCGATGGTGTGTATTTTACTGTTGATGCCGTGGGCGGTCATACAACACAGAAGATTTACTTCATCTGCGCTGGTAGCGGCGATCACCAGATCTGCTTTTTTCACACCTGCCTGCAGCAGGACTGCCTTGGAAGCGCAGTTGCCGCAAATGGTGATCGCATCCAGCTGCTCCATGGCTTCTTCCAAAACCTGGGGATTGCTGTCGATCAGAGTGATGTCATGACCTTCGGATATGAGCTGACGGGCGAGGGCAATACCAACCTTACCGCCGCCGGCAATAATAATATCCATAACGAACCTCCGCAAAGGTATATTTTGTCCATTATACCAAACCCTGCGCATAAATGCAACTAGGCAAGAAAATACCCCCGTTGGGTGTACCAACGGGGGATATGGCTTAGCACTTTTTCATCAGTCGTACATAGAATTCCACAGCCCGGGCAATGGATTCCAGACGAATACGCTCGTTGTTGCCGTGGATCGTCTTTCGTTCCTCGGCGGTCATATCCATGGCGGAGAATCGATAGACCCGGTCGCTGATCCTGCCATAGTGGCGGGAGTCGGAGCATTGTACCATCAGGTAGGGAGATACGATACAGCCTCGCCATGTTTCCGCTACGGCGGCGGCGACTTTGTCCCAGCTTTCGCAGTCTGTGCGGGAAATGCGGCTGGGCTGGAAGCTCTCCAGTACGGTGATCTCCACTGACTCATCGCTTACCACTTTTTTCAGATACGCAGTGGCGGATTCCACGGTATCAGCAGGGTTGAGCCGCATATTGGAGATGAGGTTTGCCTCCGCCGGGATCACGTTCCGGGCATTACTGCCCTGCGCCATGGTAAAGGCGGTGGTGGTTCGCACCAATGCGTTCAGCTCACCGCCGCTCATGCGGCAGATCAGATCCAGCACCGGCTTAAACAACCACAGATTGGCAAACACCACTTTCAATCCAAATGTGGAGTGGCGACCCAGTGTGTCGAACATTTCTGCCGCAGGCTTGGTGACGTGCATTTTGAAAGGCTTTTTCAGAATGTTCTGGCATGCCTTTGCCAAAGTGGTCAAAGGTGTTTTGATAGGGGGCGCAGAAGCGTGACCGCCACCGGAGCGGGTGGTATAGCATACATTCATCATGCCCTTTTCTGCAATACCGATCAGACCGCAGGGTGCTTTCACACCGGGGAACACATTTTCCACCACAGCGCCGCCCTCGTCTACCACCAAAGCCGGCTCGATGCCCTTTTCTGCAAAGTAGTCCACGATATTGGCAGCACCCTTGCCGTTGACCTCCTCGCCACCGGAGAAGGCAAAATAAATATCGTTCTCCGGCTGGAAGCCTTGGGCAATCAGGGTGTTTGCAGCGGACAACACACCGTTAAAGGTGACCTTGGTGTCCAGTGTACCACGACCCCACAGCACACCGTCCTCAATAATGCCATCGAAAGGCGGCTTGTCCCAGCTTTCCTCGTTGACCGGCACCACATCATAGTGCGCCATCATTACGCTGGGCGCAGCTTGGGACTTGCCCGGCCAGCGGAATAACAGACCCCGGTCAGGCAGCTGCTGGAACGTACAAACTTCAAAAACCTTGGGGTACAGACCCGGCAGCAGATCAATGAGCTTTTGAAATTCGGCATCATCCTCCAAAGCCGGATCGTTGTTGGAGATGGTCTTGCACCGCACCAGCTGCTGCAGCGCAGCAGTGGCAGCGTCAGCGTCCACCTGGACAGATTCCTCAGAAAGCGCCGGTTGCGCTTTGGGGGTAAAGAGGAGGGTGCGTATCAGAAGTACTGCCAGAAAGAGAGCAATAGCGATCAGTGCATATAGCATTACAGAGCACCTCGCTTATACAGAATACGGGAAACACCAATGGTAAACAGCGCAGACACCGGCACCATAATACCAACCGTGCCTGCATTCAGCGCCGGTACGCAAATAAACAGCACCAGCATCAGCAGGATCGGCGCAATGGCAATTTTCCAGTTCTTGGAAACAAATGCCACACCCAAACCGCCGAACAGAGCAGGGAGGATCTGGTCAAATGCCGGCTGTAGCACCGGGGCTTGCAGAATGGGGGTCAGAGGTACGATCAGCACCACGCCGATAATGATAATGATCGTGGTGACGATGCTGGAAATGGCAATGGCGATGGTGGAAACCACTTCGCCCTCCTCGGAGTTGGCGCTGACACCGTTCTGCTCCATAGCATTCAGAGCGCAGGGCAGCTTCAGATTGGAGATATTACCGGTGACAAAGCTCAGATAAGAGCCGCCGGCGCCCAGCATAGGCACAAAGGTGACGGTCTCAATGGCGCCAACTGCCCAATACATAGGCGCAGTGGCGATCAGACCCAGCAGCAGGCTGCCCCAATCGGGCAAGGTGTTAAAGACAATGCATACAGCCACCGGGAAAGCCAGCAGCAAAACCATAACGCTGAGGTTCCAGATTCTGCCGTCACGATGGACACTGTCGATATAAGACATATTCTTTTTCATAACCGCACCTCCTTAACCCAGCCAGCCTGTGACGGGAATGGCAGCAGCCATACCCACGATCAAACTAATGGGCAGCGCATATTCGCTGAGCCACTTCATTTTCGGCAGCTTCATCAAAAGACCGCAGACCACCATGGTCAAAGCGGAGGCGCCCATAACGCAAACGGGGATCAGACCGGAGGTGGCAGTGTACTGGGTGATCACATCGTCTTTTACCACGGTGACGATGCCGTTTTCCGCGGTCCACAGACGGGAGATGTCGCAGAAAACAAAGCCAAGGAATGCGGCGATCATGCCGATGAACAGCGCATTGGAGAAAATGTCTGCCCACTTGGCGTCCCGGTTTGCCAGGGATTTCATGCCGCTTTGCAGCTTCTTGCCGATCACCGGCACCAGCCAGATACCCAGCATAATGGAAAGGGTCATGACGATGAGCACATTGACAAACTGCTGCGCAGTCAGATTGCCGGAGCCAAGGGTTTGATCCATAGCGGTCAGAGCGTTGGTGGCGGCCACGGTCTCATAACTCATAGAGCCCACCACACTCAACCGCAGCCAGGGCAGCGGCAGGCCCAAGGTCTTGCTCAACACGATTACGCTAATGACGATTGCCACTGCCGGGGCAATGGTAAAAATACCGGCAGTGAGCATGGTCTTACGGATCTTTGCCTGATCCATGCCCAGCTCCTTGCTGCGCCGCAGTGCTTTTATCAGAAAGAAAACCGACTGTGCAAGCACAACGGCAACCAAAATGCCTGCCATTACAAACAGCAGGGGATGATTGACACTAAATTCCATATATGTAACCTCCTTAGTGCAGATGACTATACTATAACATATTGAAATTTTTAAAACAAGCCAATAAAAGCAATCATAAAAAATGTCCGCATAAAATCCTGCATTTGTTTTTGTGCGTTTTGCACAAAACTGCAGGAAAAAATGCAGTGATTTATAACAGTAAAATGATTGACAAACCATATAATCGCTGTTATATTATCGATAGACGGCAATCGATACAACAAAAACGAATGTGCCGCAATATGTTTGAAATAAGGTGATCTTTATGAAGAAACAGTATGCAAAGGTGACAAATGCGGAGGAACTGACCCAAGCGCTGGCGCGTTGCCGTGCTGCCCAGGAGAAGTTTGCCCACTATACCCAGGAGCAGGTGGATAAGATATTCTTGGCAGCCGCCACAGCCGCCAACAAGGCACGTATCCCCCTTGCAAAGCTGGCAGTGTCCGAGACCGGTATGGGCGTGGTAGAGGACAAGGTCATTAAGAACCATTTTGCATCGGAATACATCTATAATGCATATAAGCACGAAAAGACCTGCGGTGTGCTGGAGGAGGATACCTCTTTCGGTATCAAGAAGGTGGCAGAGCCCATTGGTGTGGTGGCAGCGGTCATTCCTACTACTAACCCCACTTCCACTGCGATCTTTAAGACTTTGATCTGTCTGAAGACCCGTAACGGTATTATCATCAGCCCCCACCCCAGAGCCAAGGAAAGCACCATTGCCGCCGCCAAGGTTGTTTTGGAGGCAGCTGTGGCTGCCGGCGCACCTGAGGATATTATCGGCTGGATCGACGAGCCTTCTCTGGAACTGACAGCGCAAATCATGCATGAGGCAGATCTGACGCTGGCTACCGGCGGCCCCGGCATGGTGCGTTCCGCTTACTCTTCCGGCAAGCCGGCGCTGGGTGTCGGCGCAGGTAACGTACCGGCAATTATTGACGATACCGCAGACGTTCTGATGGCAGTCTCCTCTGTCATTCACTCCAAGACTTTCGATAACGGTATGATCTGCGCATCCGAGCAGTCCGTGATCGTATTGGATAAGGTGTATGATGCAGTTCGCAAGGAATTTGCTGAGCGTGGTTGTTACCTGCTCAACGAGGAAGAGAAGGAGAAGCTCCGTGCAGTGCTGCTGATCAACGGCGCACTGAATGCCAAGATCGTAGGTCAGAGCGCAGAAACCATTGCCCAGATCGCAGGTATCACCGTTCCCGAGCATACCAAGATCCTGATCGGTGAGGTGGATTCCGTGGAACTTTCCGAGCCCTTTGCCCATGAGAAACTGTCTCCCGTGTTGGCAATGTATCGTGCAAAGAACTTCAATGAAGCTATGGACAAGGCGCAGAAGCTGCTAGAGGACGGCGGTTACGGTCATACCGCAGCGGTCTACCTCAGCACCCGTACCGCTACCGAAAAGCTGGATGCTTTCTCCAAGCGGATGAAGGCTTGCCGTATTCTGGTCAACACCCCCTCCGCACAAGGTGGCATTGGCGATCTGTATAACTTCCGGCTGACACCCTCTCTGACCTTGGGTTGCGGCAGCTGGGGCGGTAACTCGGTGTCTGAAAACGTGGGTGTACGTCACCTGCTGAATGTAAAAACAGTTGCACGACGGAGGGAGAATATGCTGTGGTTCCGTGCGCCTGAAAAGGTGTATTTCAAAAAGGGTAGCTTGCCGGTAGCTCTGGAGGAGCTGGAGGGCAAGAAAAAGGCATTTATCGTTACCGATACATTCTTGTATCAGAACGGCTACACCAAGCCCATCGAGGAAAAACTGGATGCTATGGGCATTACACATACCGCATTTTATAATGTTGCTCCCGATCCCACATTGGCTTGCGCCCGGGAAGGCGCAGAGGCTATGCGTGCATTCCAGCCGGATCTGATCATCGCCATCGGCGGCGGCAGCGCTATGGATGCCGGCAAGATCATGTGGGTGCTGTATGAGCATCCCGATGCCGACTTCCAGGATATGGCTATGCGTTTCGTAGATATCCGTAAGCGTGTTTACGGCTTCCCTAAAATGGGCGAGAAGGCATACTTCGTGGCGATCCCCACCTCTGCCGGTACCGGCTCTGAGGTCACACCCTTTGCGGTCATTACCGATGAAAAGACCGGTGTGAAGTATCCCTTGGCAGACTACGAACTGATGCCCAAGATGGCTATCGTGGACGCAGACATGATGATGGACGCACCCAAGGGTCTGACCGCTGCCTCCGGTATCGATGCAGTCACCCATGCGCTGGAAGCTTATGCATCCATGCTGGCAACCGACTACACTGACGGTCTGGCGCTGCGCAGCCTGAAGCTGGTGTTCCAGAATCTGAAAAAGTGCTACGACAACGGCCCCAACGAGCCTCGTGCAAGAGAGAACATGGCAAACGCGGCCACCATGGCAGGTATGGCATTTGCCAATGCATTCTTGGGTGTGTGTCACTCCATGGCGCATAAGCTGGGCGCATTCCACCACCTGCCCCACGGTGTTGCCAACGCATTGCTGATCTCCGAGGTGCTGCGCTTCAACGCTGCGGAAGTGCCGGCAAAAATGGGTACATTCTCCCAGTATGACCACCCCCACACCCTGGAGCGTTACGCAGAGGTTGCAGACTACCTGGGCTTGGGCGGCAAGACCAACAGCGAGAAACTGGAGAACCTGATCAATGCTATCGAGCAGCTCAAAAAGGAAGTTGGTATCAAGGCTACGATTCGTGAGTACGGTGTAGACGAAAAGGACTTCTTGGACAGACTGGACGAAATGGTAGAGCAGGCATTCGACGATCAGTGTACCGGCGCAAACCCCCGTTACCCCCTGATGGAAGAAATCAAGCAGATGTATCTGAATGCCTACTACGGCAACTAAATAAGAAACGCCGCTGCAGATCGCATCTGCAGCGGCGCTGTTTATCTTGTCAGATCTTTGATGACTTCACCGGCGATCAGCAAACCGGCAACCGAGGGGACGAAAGATACGCTGCCCGGCAGCGCACGGCGACCCTCCGGCAATTCCTCGTCAGAGACCGATACCGGATCAGGGGCGATGGGATCCTCGGTGGAAAAGAGGACTTTCAGATGCCGGATGCCACGCTTGGCGCACTCCTTGCGCATAATACGAGCCAAGGGGCATACGGAGGTCTTTGTGATATCTGCGATCTGAAATTTGGTGGCATCCAGCTTGTTGCCCGTACCCATGCAGCTGATGATGGGCACACCAGCCGCTTGGGCGGCGGTGACCAGCGCCAGCTTGCCGGTGACGGTATCAATGGCATCCACCACGTAACTGTAGCCGGAAAAATCAAAGTCAGCGGCGGTGTCCGGATGGAAGAAAGCTTCCCGGGCAGAAACCGCAATGGTGGGGTCAATGTCCAGCACCCGTTCCCGGGCAGCCTGGGTTTTGCTTTTGCCGATGGTGGAGCGTGTAGCAAGGATCTGCCGGTTGATGTTGGTGATGCTGATGCTGTCGTGGTCAATCAGTTCCAGGCTGCCAATGCCGCACCGTGCCAGCGCCTCAACCACATAACCGCCAACACCGCCCAATCCAAAAACAGCGACTTTGGCATTTCTTAATTTTTCCATAGCCTCTGCACCCAGCAGCAGTGAAGTGCGGGAATAGGGATCCATATTCTCCCTCCTTACATTCAGTAGATTCATGGTAGCATGAAAGCAGGCTTTCTGTCAACGAAAGTTTTTATTCGTAAAAAGCTTGCTATTTTTTCGTGTTTCTTATACAATAGGGGGTATGATACACATAAAGAGGTGAGCCTTGTGCCCAAGATCGCATTTGACAACGAATTATATATCAAGAGTCAGTCTGCCCACATCCGTAACCGCATTGAGCAGTTCGGCGGCAAGCTGTATCTGGAATTCGGCGGCAAGCTGTATGATGATAACCATGCATCCCGTGTTCTGCCCGGTTTTCAGCCGGATAGCAAGCTACGGATGCTGCTGCAGCTGAAAGATAAGGTGGAGATGGTCATTGCTATCAACTCCTCCGATATTGAGAAAAATAAAATCCGCGGCGACTTGGGTATCACCTACGACCGGGATGTGATCCGGCTGATCGATGTATTCCGTGGCTTTGGTCTGTATGTCAGCTCTGTTGTTCTGACCCGGTTTAACGATAAGGATATCACCCGGGCGTTTCAGGCTCGGCTGGAGTCCATCGGCGTAAAGGTTTACCACCATTATGACATTGAGGGCTATCCGTCCAATATTGCCCACATCGTCAGCGACGATGGTTACGGCAAGAATGAATACATCGAAACCACCCGTGAGCTGGTGGTGGTTACAGCCCCTGGCCCCGGCAGCGGCAAGCTGGCAACCTGCATGAGCCAGCTGTATCATGAGCATAAGCGTGGCATTCAGGCAGGCTATGCAAAATTCGAGACCTTCCCGGTGTGGAATCTGCCCCTGAATCACCCGGTGAACCTGGCTTATGAAGCGGCAACTGCCGATTTGAGCGACGTGAATATGATCGACCCCTTCCATCTGGAAGCCTACGGTCAGACTACGGTGAATTATAACCGTGATGTGGAAGCATTTCCGGTGCTGGTGGCGATGTTCGAGCGAATTTTGGGACAGTGTCCCTATAAGTCCCCTACGGATATGGGTGTCAACATGGTGGGCAGCTGCATCGTGGACAACATGGCGGCAGTGGAAGCCTCCCGTCAGGAGATCATCCGTCGGTACTTTGATATTCTGTGTCAGGAAAAGCAGGGTAAGGCTGGCAGCGCCGAAGCGATGAAGCTGGAGCTTTTGATGAAAAAGGTCAGCGTCAGCGTCGAGGATCGCAGAGTGGTCGCCCCCGCTTTGGAGAAAGAGGAGCAGACCGGTAAGCCTGCGGCGGCAATGGAACTGCCTAACGGCAAGATCGTCACCGGCAAGACTTCTGCACTGCTGGGCGCATCCTCTGCGCTGCTGCTCAATGCGCTGAAAGAGCTGGCAGGTGTGGATGATAACCTGCACTTGATCTCTCCGGAGGTCATCGATCCCATTCAGCACCTGAAGGTGGATCATTTCGGTAATCGCAACCCCCGTCTGCACACCAATGAGGTGCTGCTTGCGCTGTCTATCTGCGCAGCGACAGACCCCACTGCGGAAAGAGCGATGGAACAGCTTGGCAAGCTGCGCGGCTGCCAGGTTCACTCCACTGTGATCCTCTCCCCGGTGGACGAGCAGACATTTAAGCGGCTGGGTGTCAATCTCACCTGCGAGCCGAAATTCAAAGGATAACCAAAACCGCCGAGGAAAACCCTCGGCGGTTTTTATGCCAACAGCAGGCTCAGTAAATTGATGTCGGTCAAAGCCTGGGCGGTGTATGCGCCGTTCAAAATGGCTTCAATGTTGTCCGGATCGTTTTCGATCTCCTTGGAAAATTGCTGGGCGGTCTGTACCGGATCGCCACCCAATGCGCCTACCAGCAGACAAGCGGTGATGCACAGCTTCACCCGGCAGATCAGATCGTAGTCGGAGATGGCTTGCAGCCAGTACCGACCGATCATATAGCCCATCAGCGCTTGTAAGACCTCTGACCAGCAGATCGCCGTGGGCGGCTGCGCTAAACGGTCTTTCCATTGGGGAGTCAAAATTTCCAACTTGGAGAAAAACGCGAAAATGCTCTGCATATCCCCTTGACCGGCATGCTCTTTAGCAACGGCAAGACAGTGTTCCGGATCAAGACTTGCCGGCTCGCCACCGTCCAGCTCGTTTTGTACGCTGTGACCGTACAAAAGCAGGATAGACAAGGTTTCCGGCAGGGGATAGGGGGAATTTGCAAGGAAAGTCAGCGCAGTTTCCCGGCTGGCTTTCAGGGTTGCCATCGCTTGGGTATCGCATTCCGGCGCATCGTTGCCGGGTTGGGTGGTTTCTGCCATTTGAAAATCATGGCAGGATAAAATCAATTTCGCAGCCTCCGGGCAGGAAAGCTCCAACCCGTATTCTATAAAATCGCCGTAATCATGGGTCAACCGGGGGAATTCCCGGCAGGTCTTGCACAATGCATCGTGTCCCAGCTCCGCCTGGATACGGCACAAACCGTCCTGCCGCCACATGGGGCAGCGATTATTTTCGATGGTCATAATGGTGCCGCTTTCGGTGTCCTGCAAAACACTGCGCAGCCGCTGACCCAAATCGCCGGATAGGCTACGGTAATAGGCGGCAGATTCCGGGTCTACATCAACTGCCCATTCTTTGCAGCAACTGTCCGGACAAGCGCCGGCGATACAGTGAAAATCGTGATAGTAGGGTGGGTAATAAATATTCATAAGCGCCTCTTGGTGAAAATTGGGAAAGCCAAAGGGCTTTCCCAATTACATTATTCCTCCTCAGGACGGATGGCGTACATGGCGTTGACTGCCTCTTGCAGCTGCTGCCGGGAGTTCTCCAGCTGGGCGGCGATTTGCTCTGCGATCTGCGCCATATCGCCGGAAACGGTCTCCACCTTTACGGTAGCCTCTGCCAGCACGGCATTTGCCTGCTGATAGATCTGGGCGGCGCGGTCCTGCGCCTTGCGCTCTGCCCGCTCTGCCCGGCGATAAGCCTCCAGCTCCTCGTCGGTCTTTTGAGCAGCAGCCAGCTGCTCCTCCAGTTGGGCGCACTTTGCCTGAGCGGCCTCCAGCTGCGCCAAAAGCGCGCCGTTGGTGTTGCCCTGCGCCCGAGCCAGCGCCTCCTCTGCGTTACGCAGCTGGCTGTTCAGCTGCTCCACCTTAGCGTTGTGCTGATTGTTCATATACTCGATGTACTGCACCACGTCCTGACGGTTAAAGCCACCTAAAGCGGTGCGGAAATTCTGCAATCCGGCCATAAAAAGCCTCCTGATTCCGGGCAAAAACCCTGTTTGAGTGGATTATATCACACACTTCCCGGGAAAACAACATTTTTTCCCGAATAACGGGAAAAAAGGCGCAGATTATTTTACAAAACAACTCTTTACAAAAGATAGAAACCTTGTTATAATAACCAAGCTGCAAAGCAAAATGCGCCGGTGGCTCAATGGATAGAGCATCGGATTCCGGTTCCGAGGGTTGGGGGTTCGAGTCCCTTCCGGCGTACCAAATAAAAGGCGGACACCCATATGGGTGTCCGCCTTTTATTCGCTACGCGAGGGACTCGAAAGGGCGGCACCAGTCCGCAGACTGGTGTAAAAATTGAGAGCTGGCGAGCAATTTTTAGCCCGTGGGAGAGTCCATAGAAGAAAGACGCATCCCGTAAGGGATGTTGACTTTCTTCTATTCTGTTTTAGCAAAATGCAAACGAGTCCCTTCCGGCGTACCATTAAACGGATATCCTGTTTAATTTTTATGCAAAGGAACTGAAAAACGCAACCCCATACATTTAAATATTGATTGAAATTCAAAGGGATGTAAGCTATCATAGTAAAAAAACAAAAGAATGGTAAAATATGAAAAAGTTTCTTGCTATGACTTTTGCGGTATGCCTGCTGCTGGCGATGACCGGTTGCGGTAGCGAACCTGCTGATGCAGCGCTCAAGAGTTATTCCGATGTAACTGCTTGCTTTGTGGGCGACAGTATCACCAAGGGTCACACCCTGGCAGACGGTGAAATGACCTACTGGCAGAATGTGGACGTGTCTCTGAATTTCAAAGAAGTGGTAGGCCTGGGCATTAATGGCTCTGCCTATAGTGTTACCAGCGACAACGGCATGGAGAATGGCCCTATGACTACCCGCTATCAGACTGTTCCTCAGACAGATCTGATCTTTATTGCGCTGGGTGTCAATGACTTCTTTGAAAACACTGCCATCGGATCCATCGAGGATACCGAGGATGTTTCTTTCTATGGCGCTATCAATTTTACGCTGGACAAACTGGCTGAGCAGTGCCCGGAGTCCAAGATCATTCTGATGACTCCCATTCGCTGCTATACCAATCCTACCAACAAAGCCGGCCATAAGCTGACGGAATATGTGGATGCCATCAAGACGGTGGCTGCGCAGCGGCAGCTGCTGGTGGTGGATATGCAGACCCTTACCTACGACACACTGCCCGAGGGTATGTTCAACGATTCTGCCCACCCCAATAAGTTCGGCCAGCAGATCATGGGCGAAGCTCTGCAGAAATGGCTGGAGGAGAACATTGAATCCGTACTGGGTTAAACCACGAAGCCGCACCCTATGGGGTGCGGCTTTATTTATCCGCCCGCAACGAAAAAACAGGTGTTCAGGCGGAATTTTCAGTAAAAAAAGAGTGTTTAATTTTTCGCGCCGCTATGTTATAATGGACAAAAATGTGAAAGGGGAACAGTATGCAAGGGACCAAACCGTTTCAAAGCGCATGGAAGAAAATGCCGCTTGCCGTTATAGGGATCCTATTGGTGTTGGCGGTTATGTTGCTGTTTTTGTGGAGCAATATAATGAACAGTCATCAGTCTGTTTCTGCAATCGTTCCCGATGCCTACTTTGAAGGACAGTATCAGATCGGGGATGGCGAATGGAAACCCGTAGAGGCAGGAACTCATATCTCCGCCAGCCGGGGCGATGTCACCCTGAAAGGACAGTTTCATCTGATCACGCCGGATGGTGAGTACATTGGCGTTGCCGGTGAAGGCGTTTTGCTGGCATTCTATCTCAATCACATACATATTACAGTGCAGGAGCAAGGGCAAGAACCTTATGTTTCTGATATAGAAAGCGACTTTACCGGCAAGGATCTCTGCGGTGAGCTTTGCACGGGTTACATGCTGACTACCAATGAACCGGTTACCTTGACATTTCACAACAATCACCGTTTGGGTAACGAAAATGCCATTGACGATTTCCTTTGGGAACTGGCGGTTTATGCAGACACCTCTTTTGAGAAAGAGTTTATGGCGCAAGGTGACGCAGAGCGAAATGCAGGCTTGGTTTTTATCACCATCGCATTTGTGCTGCTGGGAACAGCGTTGTTTTCCGCTTTGCTCCAGGTGGAGGGCAGTAACAGATTGTGGCTGATCGGCTTGTGCATTCTGTTTGCAGGCGGTTATTTTATCTACGGCGCAAAGGGCGTGTTTTTCTGGAGCGATTCCGTGATTGGAAACACTACGCTCCTTGGCATCTGCATGATGCTTTATATGCTGTCTGTGTGCGCATTGATCGCATCCACTTTTACAGAAAAGCTGCGTAAAGTGGGCATTATTTCAGTTGTATTTTTAGGCGCAGCCTGCTTGGCGATCGCACTGCTTTGCCTTGCTGCAGATGTATATTTCTATGATACATGGTTGTGGTGGGCGGCGATCCAAAGCGTTGTAAATATTGCGCTGATTGTTTGTCTTGCGTTTGAGTTTTCCCATGCATCAAAAGCCAAGTGCGTCAGTGTTATAGGCGCAGCGATCTTGCTGCTTGGCTTTGAAGCAGATGTGGTTGCCACGGTCGTGGGCTGGTGGCAGGGCGGATTGGTATGCAGGTATGTTTTCATGATCCTGTTCGTCATCGCCATGGTACTGGTTTGGCAGATCATTCCCCGGAATATCAATGCAGCCAGAAAAGCCAAGGAAATGGAAGCAGAGCAAAAGGCGATCCGGGCGCAGCTGCAGGAAAACCGTATTGCCATTATGATCAGTCAGATCCAACCCCACTTTATCTACAACACCCTGGGTACGATCCAACAGCTTTGCAAGGAAGACCCGGAGCAGGCGGCAAAGCTGGTTCAGAATTTCAGCGTGTATTTGCGTGGTAATTTCAGCGAACTGGACAACACAGTTCCCATCCGTTTTGCCAAGGAATTGGAGCATGTACGCTGCTATACCGATATCGAACTGATACGATTCCCGGATATGACAGTGCGTTATGATATTCAGACAGAAGAAATTTTATTGCCGGCGCTATCTGTGCAGCCGCTGGTGGAAAATGCGATCAAGCACGGTTTGATGGGCTTGGAAGAGGGCGGTACGGTTACTGTTACCACCTATGAAACGCCAACCCATTACTGCGTAAAAGTCGTCGATGATGGCGTAGGCTTTGATGAATCCGTATTGCAGGATGAACGAAAACATATCGGTATCCGCAATGTGCGGGAGCGTTTGCAGGTCATGTGCGGCGGTACTTTGACGGTGGAAAGCCAGAAAGGCAAAGGCACAACTGCGCTGATCCAGATACCAAAGGAGGGGAAGAAAATATGATTGCGATTGCGGTAGATGACGAGCGGCCCATGCTGCAGGCATTGACGGATGCAGTCAGCGCATCCCCAGATATCCGACAGGTGCATTCTTTTAGTTCTTCCTCTGCGGCATTGGCATGGCTGGAAACCGGCAGCGCAGATGTGGCGTTTCTGGATATCAGCATGCGTGGCATCGGCGGTCTTGCGCTGGCAGAAAAGATCGGTCAGCTGCAACCCTCCTGTAAGATTGTTTTTTGTACAGGCTATGAGCAATATGCCCTGGATGCCATCAACTTGCGCTGCTCCGGCTATCTGATCAAGCCGATCACCGTCGAAGCGGTGCAAAGGGAGCTGGATCACATCAAGAAACAGACGTATACAGATAAGGTTCTGACGGTGAAATGCTTTGGAATTTTTGAGGTTTTTCACAAGGGGCAGGCGCTTACTTTTAAGCGTACAAAAGCAAAGGAACTGCTGGCGGTACTGATCGACCGAAACGGAGCCGGCATGACCGGCAGACAGATTTGCGCTGTGCTATGGCCGGAGGACTCCGACGACACCAAAAACATGGATCATTTCCGCCATTTGATGCAGGATCTGCGCAATGCTTTGGATGCAGTTGGCGCAGGCAGCGTGCTTTGTCAGGAACAGTATCGGTATCGTGTAGATCCGGCGCAAATCTACTGTGATTACCATAACTTTTTGCAGTACGGAACACCGGCGTTTTTTGGCGAATACATGAGTCAGTATAGCTGGGCAGAAGAAACTTGCGGTTTATTGCAAAAATAATTTGATTTTTTACGCAGCCAGACGGTGTCTGGCTGCGTTTTGTCATGGGTTTGTCATGGTTCTGGTGCTAGAATTCTTTATATAATTGTATATTATGGGAAATTATCCGTAAATCTACAAAAAGGAGTTTGTGCCGGCTATGACGATTCTTTGTGTCGACGATCATCCGGTGATCGTAAATGGCTTGAAAAACAGCGTTAAGCAAATATATCCGGATGCTACGGTTTTGGCATTTACCGTTGCCAAGCAAGCGTTGTCATATGCCCAAGCCAATGGCTGTGACATACTGCTATGCGAAATAGAACTGTATAACCACGGCGGTATTACGCTGGCGGAACAGATTCGCAGCATAAACCCTTGTGTAAATATTATTTTCGTGACGGTATGTTCTGAACAGGAACATGCAAAGGAAGTACTGAACTTAAGACCAAGCGGCTATCTGACAAAGCCGATAACCGATTCCCAGCTGGTAACGGAACTGCAGCAGCTTCGTTACCCGGTAGTATGCTGATTTGACGAAAGGAGAACACAGAATGAAAAGAATGAAGAAGATTATTGCATTAGTAGCATGTTTGTGCATTATGATTTCTTTGCTGCCGCCGTTTCAGATTACCCGCGCGGCGGAGGTGGTGCAGCGCTATGAGCTGGATACCGACGGTATCGATCCGGGCGCTACATACCTGATCGTCAATACCGGTACTGCCGGCAACGCAAATGCGCTGAACTTCAATTACGGAAACGGCAACTCCAGCCGTGGCTTCCGCAATCAGACCATGCGTGTGCAGACCGATGAAAACGGCACACGCTATGTTGCCACCGGTTTTACCGACGAAGCTGATTGTCAGTTCCAATTCAGTGGAAGAGAGTCCGGTAAGATCACCCACGGTGACTATGCAGTGGATCTGGCAAACCAGAGATACACCACGAGCACCAATCCCCAGGTTCTTACTTTTGACGCGGTGGGCAGCGGTGCATACCGGATTTATTATTCCACCAGTTCCTATTTCTACAGTACCACCTATTATCTGCGCTATAACAGTTCCACCTGGTCCAGATATAGCAGAGGCACTGCCAATGTCTATTTGTACAAGCTGGTGCAGTATGAGGTAGAATATGACATCGTCTTCGACGGCAACGGCTACACTGCCGGTCAGCTGCCTGATAACCGGGAAAATCTGGATAGCGGTTCTCCCTACACCATTCCTTTTCCCGCAGAGGATCTGCGTAAGGATATCGGCATGGATACCTGGTTGTTCCTGTGCTGGAATACAGAGCCTGACGGCTCCGGTACAGAATATGTCCCCGGTCAAACCATTACTGTGACAGAAGATCTGACCCTGTATGCTGAATGGTATCAGCAGACTAAGTATGCTGTGTCCATGATCACCGAGTTGGACGGCGTACGCACCGATGTAGATGAGATCAGCGGTCAGAACAAGTCCTTCGCCATTAAGAATCGTGACGCTGAGGGTGAATATATCCCCCTGGAGAGAACAGAAGCCGGTACTTACACCACAAAGGTTGCGGAAAACGGCGACTATATCGTTTATACCCATGTAGATGACGGAGAGTATGAACCTGCCCATGGCCACATGGTCACCATTTACAATCAGGACGGCGCCACGGTCTGTCAGCACTTTACGGTGAGTTACGACACCCAGGGCGGCGTCTGGGCAGAGGGTCAGGAGCCCGGTCGGCAGTTTTATCACGCATTGGATGCAGTGACCTTGACCGACAAAACTCCTACTCTGGCAGGAAACCGTTTCCTGTACTGGAAAGATCAAAACGGCAAGATTTACCCTGCCGGCGGACAGATCGACAGCATTCTGGAGAAGGTTGTCCTCACCGCCGTTTGGGAAGAAACCATTGACATTACCATTCATGTTACCGTTGACCACAACAGTGCTGACGGCGGCAACAATAACGCTGCCGACCGTAACGATGTGCTCCTGCAGCTGCTGCGAGTGGAAAACGATGTAAACCTGCCCTTGGATCAGATTGAATTGACTTCCGAGAACGATCCCGATGCCACCGTCACTACCTACACGGTGTCTTTGAAGGATCAGCAGCAGGGCAACTACCATGTTACAAGCACCAAAAGCGGTTATCAAACTACCGTTACATACGAGGTCGAATCCAACGGCGATCAGACGATCACGGTTAAGCTCCAATATGCACCGGAGAATTTTGACCTGGCGTTTGATGTGAAGGTCAATGCCCAACAGGGCGAGGAGCCGCTGATGCCGAATGCGGTCAATGTAAAGGTCAGCTGCTGGGGTCGGGATGACAACGGCGTGCTGGGTTGGCACATTATTACCCAGCAGGAAGGCACCAATGCTCCCATAACCGTCACCATTGATGAAAACGGCGAGGGCAGCGGCACATTCTCCGTTTGGCACAAATGGCCTGATGTCAACGAGCCTTATCTGTATCGCCTGGAGGTCACCTCCTATGTGATGCCCGACGGCAGAATCGTTGCTACATCTGACAGTGCTGCCGGTTTGTACCAGTCCACGCTGATTGTGCAGAACGGCAAAATTCCGACCTATCCGGGCGCAGGCTCTCTGGAAGGCGCTTATTTTGACGGTACTGCCCAGGCAGGCGATCTTACCGTGAAGGTAGAGATCAACCCCTACACCGTCACCTTCGATGCAAAAGATGGCAAGGTAGACGGCAAGACCCAGCTGGTGCTGGACAATCAGTACCGCTACCCGGATCTGACAAAGTACACCGCTGTTCCCAACAATAAAGAAACGGTGTTCCTGGGCTGGTACGATCAGCACGGCAACCCTGCCAATGAGCTGGCCGGTACTTATCTGACAGAGAATGTGGTGCTTACCGCCCGTTACGGCGATAGCATTACGCTCACCGGTGTGGTGGAAGTTCCCACCACCTATGAGCATGACGGTCATACCGTTACGATCCACGATGCGGACTTGCTCAGCGAAGTGATGGTGCTGGTGCGTAAGCAGATCGGTAACCAGTTTATTACACTGGACAGCCAGCTGGTAGCAGTTGACTATACAGGCGGCGAGATCTTCGGCAGCGCAGAGTTCACATTCACGAAGCTGCCCAACGATGGCACCCACTATCAGATCAGCGTGCTGGCTGCCGACTATGACGGTCTGTATGACTGCAATCTGGACGATATATTCACTGCAGATGATAATGTTGTAATCGTCGATATGGAGAATGCATCTGCTGAAGGAAAGGCTCGACTGGTATTCAATCCCGAGATCTACAGAGTCGGCTTGAAGGTGGATGCCAGCCAGATCGCAGAAGGCTTCCGTCCCACAGAGGTGCTGGCGCAGCTCATGTACCGTGACCTAGGCAATACCCTTGCCTTTAATGTAATCTCTCAGCACACTGTACCGCCATACGGTGTCCAGATCACCCAGGATAAAATGGGTCAAGGTTTGGGTGCAGATGATGTTTGGATCCGTCATGTGGACGGCACTTACTATGAATATCAGATCGAACTGAATAAGCTTTACGGCAGTGTGGAAGGCGCATACGTCAAGGAAGGCACCGCCTACACGGAAGACAGTCCCTTTACCGTGTCCTACGGCGCTCCCAGCAACTTCTTAAAACAGGATGCCAATGGCGAAGGCGTGCTGGAAGCAACACTGGTACCGAAGGAGTACCCGGTCATTCTGGATCTGAACATACCCGCTGAAGCCAGTGCGCCTGTCCGTGGCATGGATGAGTTCCTGGTGGATGACGGTACCGGCAATCTGCAGTACGCTTATATCCACACCTGGAGCTATGCCGCCAGCTTTGATGCGTATCCCTACCTGGAAGGCTATGTATTCAAGGGTTGGATCGAAAATACCGAAACTGCCGACGATAAAGAGTTGGTCGTAGATGACGGTAATGTTTATGTAGGCGCTACCCTGGCAAAGACAGTTACCCTCACTGCCGATTGGGAACCCCTTGAAGGCACGGACTTTACCGTTCGCCACCTGGAGCTGAACACCAACAAGGTGCTCCACGGCGCACAGGTATTCACCAACTCTGTAGCCGGTCGGAAGATCGTGGCAGCGGATCATGCACTCAGCATTTCCGGCTACGAATATGCCGGCGCAATGTTGGATGGCATTTATGTGCATAAGGCAAATAATCCTGCTATGATCGTTTCCACTGTTCCCACCGAAAACCTGCTGATTATCTACTATCTGCCAGATAGCACCAGCGGCTATACCGAGCAGGTGGAAAGCAACCTGTTTGCGAACAAAACGGCAATACTGGAAGATAATGGTACGTATACCATTACGCTGGATACCTACACCAAGGACAGTCCCGTTACCACAAAGATTCGGTTTGATACGCCGCTGGATGTGGTTTTGGTGCTGGACCAGTCCGGCTCTATGTACCAGAACGGTGCGCTCAATGACCTGAAGGATGCGGTCAGCAACTTCATCACACAACTTGCTGACCATGGCCGCAATAACGAGGTAGACCACCGTGTGGCCATCGTCGGTTACGCCAGTGATGAGGACGACGGCTACTCCAGAACCAGCTACCCCACTGCCGGTAAGGATGGCAGTTACTTCTGGTATAACACCGGTGTGTTCGGTGTTCACGGCGATTTCCATCCCTATTCCTACACAGGCTTTAACTATACGGAGCATACAGGCCTTGTGGAGCAGACCGGCACATATTACACAGAGGCTCATGGCGAATACCTGCTGCTGACCTATCATGAGGAATACCGCCATCTGATCACAGAGGAAGAGGCACGGCAGGCTTTGCTGGACAATAATGCAGTTTACGGTTATGTTGAAGGTCAGTTCGTAGAACTTACCCGTAACAGTAGTGGCCTGTGGTTGTACGGCGATAAGCAACTGTACACTTCCACCAAGTTCTTTACCTACCACACCGATGTGTGGACCCACCGTGAAGGCTTGGAGCGCCGTGAGATCCATGCCTACGGCTTAGGCTCTGAATACAGAGAGGTTGGCGAACACAGCGGCGTTTATACCCGTACCGCAACCAAAGACGCCAATCCGCAGAAAAGTCTGTATAAGGAAGCTTTGATTCCTGTATCTCTGGGCGCAAACGGCTCCGGCGGTGTCACGCCGGGTCTGACCGTGGCTACCCAAAAGCTGGGCGCTAACGGTACGACCCATGTGAGCTACGGTATGGAAATGGCGAACAGAATCTTTGAAGCCAACCCGTTGGAAGAGGGAAGTGACCGTGAGCGGATCATCATTGTCTTTACCGACGGCAAACCCGGCGACGGCAGTAACTTTGACGAAGCGGAAGCCAATCGCGCACTGGAATGCGCTGCGCTCGCCAGCGACCCGAAGGGCTATAATGCCCATATCTACGCCATCGGTCTGTACGGCAGCGACGTGGTAGCAGCGGAAAGTGACCAGGTGTTCTTCATGAACGGTCTGTCCTCCAACTACCCGAATGCTACCAGCATGGACGATGTGTGGGTTTCCACCACCTACCAACCTGCAACCTCCGGTATTCGTATCGATTTGGGCGGTCCGTACTATGTGCAGGTAGGCGGACAGTATTACAAGCTGACCCTTAGCTCTGCATACGAGAACAAAACGTTCTACAACTGCTGGGGCTACGAGGATGCCAACGGCAACCGGGTCATTATTTCCAAAACTCCCAACGCAGACGGTCACCCCATGATCGTCAACAGCATGGTGGGCGATTACACACTATACCACCAGTACGGCGACGGTTATCAGGAAGCGGAGAATACCGGCTACTATGTAGAAGCCAACAAATCCACCGACCTGAAAGAATACTTCGCCAAGATCATGCGTGATATCACCACCAATGTGACTACCGAGATCATTTTGGATGAAGATACCATCCTCCGGGATATTCTGAACCAAGGTCTGGTATTTACAGAAAACACTGTGATTACCGTTTCCACCCAGTTAGGTATTTACAACACCGCAAACGATACCATTGACTGGGCGATGAAAGACGGTAAGCCTGTCACCACCAAGATCGTGGAATTGGCGCTGAACTCCGGCTATAACACCGCCGCCGGCAGCGATCCTGCCACCGGCGAATCCAGCCGTGTGCGCATCAACATCTTTAACCAGGATGTGGAAAACGATCCTGACCATCCCCACACTGTAGATATCACCGGTTATAACTACGCTGCGTGGTATATCAGCAAGGAACACACCGAGGGTTACAAGATGATCGTGGAGATCAGCAACATTGAAGCCAGGGACGAGGTGCAGTGGGGTCGCAGCTACACCACCAACCATGAGCGTTCCGGTCTGTGGCTGCCTGCCGACGAAAACGATAACCGCCAGCTTCTGTTTGCTTTTGACCAGCCCACTACCATCTTCGTGGAGCGTGCCTATGTGCTGGACTACGGCAAGGAGTTTGAACTTACCGGTTGGTACTTCGATGACGAAAACGGCAATGAGGCTACCCCTGTCCACTTGGATCTGGATATTGCCAGCGGTATGAACGCCTTTGATACTACCGCTCCCAACAGAAAGAATACTGTGGGCGGCGCTTACGGCAATACCAAGTACGGCAATGTACGGCTGGACAAAAACACCGGCAAGGTATATTACAGTCCCACTACCATGAACTGGGGCGGCTACGATTCGTTCTATGTCTTCGGTAATACTTGGCGGCAGACGGTTAAGGCGCAGGATGCCAACGCGAACGGCAATCTGTGGAACAAGGTTACCGTGATCCCTGCCAACAATATCTACTATGAGGATTCCTTTATTACGAAATCCTCTGAGAATCAGGGTAACGATATTGAAGGCTTCGTATTCAGCGGTGAATGGGGAACTGTATATTCCAACGGTGCAGAGAACGCCGGACAGAATGTGGAAAATCCGGAGCATCTGGAGAGTGCGCCTTACGGCGATGTCCATGGCTGGACAGATTCTCTGGGTGACGACCAGATGTTCACAGATGGTTCTGCCCACAGCGCATTCCCCAACGGCTACAATGAGGAAACGAGAGAGGAAGGCGCAAAAGCGGCACTCACCTTTACCGGTACCGGCGTGGAAGTCTATAGCAGAACCAACATGGAAACCGGCGCCGTGATCGCAATTCTCAGCCAGGTCACCGAGGGTGAGAACGGGGAGCAGAGCGTTACCCAGTACAGATCGCTGATGACAGACAACCTGTCAATGTCCGGCGACTACTACCATATTCCCACCATTGCGTTCAAGGATCTGCCTTACGGCACTTACTTGCTTGAACTGTTTGCGATGGCAAGCAATGTTTCCACCAACACAACCCGTTATCACTACTATATCGATGGTGTTCGTGTGCATAATCCTCTGGGCAATTCCACCAGTTATCAATCCAGTATCATCAAGGATGCCTATGGCCTGGAAAACAATGCGGTGTACACGGAGATCCGTGACATTCTGCTCAGTTACGGCGATTTCAATACTGAACTGCCCGACGGCACCGACAATAAGATAGGCGCTGTATTCATTGACTGGATCCGAGAGGGTCAGGGTACCGGTAATGATGTTGCCGGCACAAAGGTGCCGACCTACCAGGTGGGTACTTTTGAAAAGTACGGTCCTAAAAACGAGGTTTATCTGAGCGCAGGTCAAGCTGTGGTTCTGAAGGTGGCAGAGGGCAATACCTACTATATCGGTTTGAAGAGCCTCAACGGCAAGACCGTAAAGGCGGATGTCAGCGGTCTTGACATGGACGAGCCTACCACCATCGAACTGAACCATACCACGGATATGTATTATCAGGTAACGCCTGTTGGTGATTACATCGTAATCAAAAACGGCAGTACGGAAGACGGCGCGTTGCTGTCCATGACGAATCTGCGTACTACCAACATGACCAGACCTGCTGCCAATGGCGGCGTTCTGCCGGTAGCAGCGAAGGAAGCGGTAGAGGTTGTAAGCGAATTTACAGAGTATCTGCTGGAAAAGCAGAACGAAGTGCAAGAAAATCCCCAACCCGACGAACCGGAAGAGGAAATGCTGACGCCTGAGGAACAGGCAGAGGCAAATCAGCAGCGTGCTGCTGCGCTGTTCACCTCTGTTCGTCAGTGGCTTAAGACTACTTAAGGAGGCGAGAACATGAAAGCAAATTACACAAAGCCCTTGCTTGCGGTGGAAATGTTTTTTCTCGCCCAGTCTACAACACGGGATTGTGCAGATAGCTTGATGACCGAGCAGATAACATACAATGATATTGAAGTCTGCACTGTGGATATGGGCGGCGGTGCAACCGTGTTTGTGGGCGGCAAAACCTGCACCTATGATGGTGAGAAAATGGGCTATGCCTGCTATAACAACCCCACCGAGGGAAATTACATTTTCCGATCCTAATACAACACACTTCACCCCCACAGGCATATTGCCTGTGGGGGCGTAAGGAAATTTTATGAAAAATTACTTTCTGACACTTGTAGGTCTGCGTACAGTTTTGCGCACGCCTTATGAGATATCGATCTCAGAAAATTTGCGACCCTTTTTATGTGAGGGCCATGAAGAAATTGATTGTGCAATCGAGTTGCAATCTTGCGATCCGCTGCCGGCTTGCTCAGAAAACGGCGTGTGGCACGGCTTGGAATATTATGACAGTACGGCGGATGCTATGCGCATCTTCCACTGCGAAGCGCCGAATGCGGCGGCATTTGCCGTTACGCAGCTTTATGAAAACGGGAATATAAAGATCGATGTGTTACCGGATCATCTTTGCTATTTTGTTGGCACCTCCGGGATCTTTAACCGTATTGGTATGGAAACACTGCTGCTGCAGCACAAGGGTTTGCTGCTGCACGCTTCATTGATAAAGTATAAAGACAGCGCCATTGCTTTCTCCGGCCCTTCCGGCGTGGGCAAATCCACCCAGGCAGATATCTGGCAGAAATTTTTACATGCAGAAATCATTAACGGAGACAGAGCGGCGCTGAGAAAAGAGAAGACCGGCTGGAGAGCATACGGCTCTCCCTATGCCGGCACATCCGGTATTTACAAAAATGACAGTGTGCCTTTGGCTGGAATCGTTCTGCTGCAGCAATCGGCAGAGAATCACTTGCGCCGGTTGACACCCACAGAAGCGGTTGGACTTATCTATCCGGAATTTACGATCCACTACTGGGAAAAAACCTTTGTGGAATGCGCCACGGATTTGATGATCCGGCTGCTGAATGAGATACCGGTGTACTTGTTGGCGTGCCGTCCGGAAGAGGATGCCGCTTTACTTGTGAAGAAAGGACTTGGGTTATGAATACTGCGCCTGTAGTGCCTGTCGCAACCGAATATTTGTACCGGAAGGCAACTGCTGCAAGAATTCCCCTGAGTGGAACCTTTGAGCTGACGCCGGTGTGCAATATGGATTGCAAAATGTGCTATGTCCGTATGTCCTGCGCTGATCAGGAGGCTACGGCGCCTCTGGCAGGGGCAGACCGGTGGCTGGCACTGGCGCAGGCGGCAAAGGAAGCAGGTATGCTGTACCTGCTGATCACCGGCGGTGAGCCGTTTTTACATCCCCAGATCCGGCAGATCCTGGAGGGTCTGCATAAGATGGGGTTTATTATCACCATCAATTCCAACGGCACGCTGATCGATGGACAGATTGTCCAATGGCTGAAAAACTGTCCGCCGGTGCGAATCAATATCAGTCTTTACGGCGCATCCGATGAAACCTATGGGGCATTGTGCGGGAATCCTAAGGGATTTACGCAGACAGTTCGTGCGATTGGACTGTTAAGAGAAGCCGGGATTCCTGTAAAGCTTAACTGTAGCCTGACACCCTATAATGCAAAAGATCTGCCGGAAATGGTGGCTTTTGCAAAGGAAAACGATCTTGTTCTGCAGATAGCAACTTATATGTTTCCGCCAGTGCGCAAGGATGGGCAGATGGTCGGGGAAAATCACCGATTCTCTCCGGAGGAAGCTGCCTATTATATGGCGTATGCCGATTATTTGCAGTTAGGCAAGGAACGCTTCCTTGCGCAAGCAGGAAATTGCCCTGTTCCCAACGATCCCCAGGAGCAGTGCGAACAAAGCGGCGACGGGATTCGTTGCCGGGCAGGCAGATGCAGCTTTTGGATCACCTGGCAAGGCAATATGCTTCCCTGTGGAATGTTCCCCACGGATGAAAGCCCCAACGTGTTTAAGCTCCCGTTCCAAGATGCATGGGAGCAGACAAAGAAAAGAACGGAAGCTGTCCGGCTACCGGCACGATGCGCTGATTGCAGTGCGAAAGACAGTTGCCGTGCCTGCGCAGCGATGGTCATTACGGAAAGCGGATGCTTCCAAGAAGTGCCGCAGTATCGGTGTGACATGATTCACGCCTATCAGACGCAATACAATCGGGTAAAGGAGGAGATCCTGTGAATGAGAAAAACGGTCTGAAACCGGTAATCGGCATTCTGTGCGTCGTTTTTGTACTTTTGGCGGCTACGGTGGCAGTGATACTCGACAGCCAATCTCCGAATCCTATTTTAAGAATCTTCCGAACAGAACTCACTGAGGAAACGCAATCGGATGAAGACCCAACGGAGAATCCTGACGAGCAAGTTGTGCCTCCGGAGGATTTGCCTGCAACTGTGGTGATCCCCTCTGAGAAAGATCCACAGACCGGTGAGGAGCTTGGTATTTCTTTCCCTTGCCAAGTGCCCGGTTACAACCTGATTATTGAGAAAATGGCGCCTTATACCGGCATGTTTGTGGAAGACGGCTCCAATGCAAACACCCAAAATGTAGCCATGCTGTTGGTGAAAAACGACGGTGGTTTTCCCATAGAGTATACCCAGATCCGCGTGATGTGGGGACAGGAGGAACTGTTGTTTGATATTTCTGCGCTGCCGGTAGGTGAGAAAATGGTGGTGCAGGAAAAAACAGGAAAGTCACTTGCAGAGGGTAAGGCAGCTTCTGCTACTGCCTTGGTCGTGCAGCGGGCAAACATGGAAATGTCCGAGGGCAAGGTCAAGGTTGTGGACAATGGCGATAACACGCTGACCATCCAAAACCTGACGAATGAAATGATTCCTACCGTTCGTGTCTTTTATAAGTATTATATGGAAAATGAAAAGCTGTTTGTTGGCGGCATTGCGTTCACTGTCCGGGTGTTAAGACTGGGCGCCGGTGAAAGTATGACAATCCAGCCCGCTCACTACACCAGCCAGTCCAGCCGGGTGGTAATGGTGCTGACCTACGATTCTGAGGTGTAATTATGAAATTACGGGGAGAATTTGTGGTACGGCAAGTAATGGATAACACCGTAGCGATTCCGGTAGGGCAAACGGCTTTGCTGATGCACGGCATGATTCTGCTCAACGATGTGAGCAAGATCATCTGGGAGCGCCTGGAACAAGGAGCAAGTCAGGAAGATATCGTAATAGCCGTTACAGATGCCTTTGAAGTTTCTTCTGATGAGGCTCGAACAGACATATCAGAGTTTTGCGACAAGCTGCGCAAACTGCAGTTATTGGAAGATTGATTATGGAAGATAGAAAGAATACATCACAATTTAACACGCAGGAAGATACACTGGAGATCGATTTTTCTGTGCTGCTGCGAGATTTCTTTCGCAGTATCGGAAAGCTGTGGTGGCTGACGATCATGCTGGCGGCTATTGTTGCGATCGGTGCGCTGTTATACAGTGTACGGACCTATACGCCTATGTATAAAGCAGAGGCTACATTTACGGTAGAAACATATAACCCGACGCAAAGCGGTTATAGCTTTTTCTACGACAACCACACTGCGGCACAGATGGCGCTGACATTCCCGTATCTGCTGGACAGTGATCTTTTACTGGACCGAGTAAAGGCGGATATGGGTACGGATTACCTGAATGGCGTACCTGCCGCTGAGGTGATCGAGAATTCTAATCTGTTCACGTTATCTGTTACCAGCAGTGACCCCCAGGCTGCCTACGATATTTTGCAGGCGTTGATTAAAAACTATCCTGCAGTATCGGAGTATGTGATCGGTAAAACACAGCTCAACATGATTGATTATCCGGATTTCCCGTCGATGCCCTATAACAGCTCGCAGCACATGAAGTATACTGCGTTAGGTTGTTTTATCGGTCTGGTTATGGGTCTGGTTATCATGCTGCTGCATGCGCTTTTACGCAATACCGTCCGCAAGGAAACGGATATTACAGGGAAATTACAAGCGCGTTGCCTTGGTTCCATTCCCTTGGTGCTGGCAAGAGGAAACCGCAAGACATTTGATTTGTCCATTCATAACAGCAAGGTAGGAACGCCCTTCAAAGAAAGCTTCCGTGGCCTGGCGCTGCAAATGGAAAGAGTGATGGATGATAAGAAAGTTCTGCTGGTTACTGCGACCACCGTTGGAGAAGGCGTGTCTACCGTGACGAAGAATCTCGCTGCTGCCTTGGAAGACAAGGGCAAGCGTGTGATCGTGCTGGATGGCAATGAACGGATAGTGCAGCAGCTTGCGCAAGCAAGAAAGGAAGCAGACTATGTGCTGGTCGATGCGCCGGCATGCCAAACGCTGGCAAAGCTTGCGCCTTTGGCAGAGCAGGCAGATGCAATCCTGTATACTATTCGGCAGGACTACAGCAAGCTGCCGCAGGTCATGAATTGTTTTGAAGATTTGAACCAATTTAACGCTAAGCTTATCGGCTGTGTGCTGACCGGTGTGCGTTCCGGCATTACCGGCTATGGCTATGGCTACGGCTATGGCTATGGTTACGGTTACGGAAAGGGCTACCATTACGGTCGCTACGGCAATTATGGCTACGGCGAAAAAAAGGGCAAGCAGAAGAATGAAAACGATGAGATTTTGTGATCTGCATACGCATGTGCTGCCGGGTGTTGATGACGGCGCACCGGATATGGAATATGCTCTGCAAATGCTCCGCAATGCGGTTGCCAGCGATGTGGAGCAGTTGGCAGTAACGCCCCACTGTAACAGAGCGGGTGAAATGCCAAACTATCTCGATGATAGCTTTCAAAAGCAATTTTTACAACTGCAGCAGGCGGCAAAGGATATACCGGTACGACTGGTCCCTGGCGCAGAGGTTTCGGTGGATCCGGAATTGCCCCGTCTGTTAAGTGAGCATAAGATCCCTACAATTAACGGCAGCCGTTATTTGCTTACAGAATTTCCTGTAGATACCCACGGCGATGCGTTTGAGCAAATGCTGCAGCGCATACTGGAGCTAGGCTATATTCCGCTGATCGCCCATCCGGAACGCTATAGCGTTGTGCGCCAAATGCCGCAAATTGTGATTCCCTGGCTGGATATGGGTTGCCATTTACAATTGACCGGCGGCAGCATTATGGGAGAATACGGAAAGACCGTTCAGCGAGCGGCTGGGTTTTTGCTGCAGAACGATCTTGTTGCCTGTGTGGCCAGTGACGCCCACGGTCTGCATCATCGCAGTAATTTTCTGCTGGATGTTTATGACCATCTGGCATTGCGATATTCCAAGCGTTATGCACAATGCCTGATGTACGAAACCCCTATGGGCATTTGCTGTGATAACGATATAGGTTGAGAGGTGTAATATGCGATATTTGCGAATCATCACGGTGATCGTGTTTGCCGTCAGTCTGCTGTTTGCAGGCTGGGCCAACAATCGCTACTATAGCAATTTGAATATGGATTACCCCGAGATCGAAAGCACTGTTGAGCGGTTGGAGATCAGCGTTAATGATGCGCCTGAAGCTATTTTTCAGGGTCTTAGCGCAGCTGACGAAACAGATGGCGATTTGACATCGCAAATTATGGTGGCATCCATATCTCACTTCTTTGAGCCGGGTACTGTGCGTGTAAAATATGTAGTCTTTGATAGCCACAACAATGCAGCTACCCTGACCCGCGAGGTGTGTTATACGGACTATACTGCGCCGGTATTTACTTTGGAAAAAGCGCCGGTCTATACCGTGGGCAACTCCTTTGATCTGTTGGATTATGTCCGTGTGGAGGACTGTATCGACGGCGATATTTCTGATCATATCCGGGTAATCTCCAATATGGTGAACAATTACTCTGTGGGAAATTATCCGGTAGTGCTGGAAGTTTCCAATTCTTGCGGTGATACAGCGCAGATTACTCTTTGGGCAAGCTTTGACAGCAAGGAAAACTCTGCTGTTGTGAAGCTGCACCAGTACATCGTATATGTAGAACGGGGACAGACTTTCGAGCCGGAGCAATGGCTTGCTTCCGTAACAGACCGCAACACAGTTGCGCTGGATACCGACGATGTTGAGATCCAGGGCAATTTGGATGTGAACAAACCCGGATGCTATCAGCTGATTTATGACTATGATGACGGCAAATTGTCCGGATACGCGCCGCTGACTGTGGTTGTAACAGAAAGGCAGGGATGATATGGAAGAGAAATTGTCGCATCTTGATGAGATCAATCTTCACGGCCTTGTGTCCTTGCTGCTAAAGAATCTGTGGGTAATTGCGGCGATTTGTATCAGCGCAGTTTTGTGCTACACCTCGGTGTGCAGACTGACCTACACGCCCACATATACATCTTCCGCTACCTTTATGGTCAGCGCAAAGGACTCTACCAGCGCCTACAACTCACTGACAACAACCCAAAGCATGGCATCGGTGTTTGTTGAGGTATTCCAAAGCAATGTACTGCGGGAAAAAATACAGCAGCAAATGCCGGATCAGAAATTTGACGGAACAGTCAATACCGTCACCATTCCGGAAACCAACATTCTGATCGTTACCGTTACATCAGAAGAGCCGGACACTTCCTTCCGGGCGCTGAATCTGTTGGTAGACAATTATAGTTCCATATCGGACTATGTGTTTGCCAATGCCCAGCTGGAAGTCATCAAAGACCCGGCCGTTCCCACGGCACCGTCCAATCCGCTGGATGTGGAGTCCAATTATCTGCTGGTCATAATTGTTTGCGGCGTTCTGGGGGTGATCGCAATCGTAGCGCTATACCTGCTGCACGATACCGTGAAGACACCCAAAGCTGCACGCCGAAAGATCGATGCGCGGCTTCTGCGTACGATCAATCATGAAAACAAAAATAAGACCCTCCGTTCAAAGCTACAGAGAAAGAACAATGCACCTCTGATTACCAATTCTTTAATTAAAAAAGAATTTATTGAAGACAATCTGAGCTTGTGTTCTGCGTTGGAATACCACACCCGAAAGCGTGGCCAGCAAGTGATTCTTGTTACCAGTGTAGGTGAGAATGAGGGCAAGTCCACAATTGCGGCAAATTTGGCGCTGGCGTTGGCAGAAAAAGGTCGTCGGGTGGCATTGCTGGATTGCGATTTTCGCAAACCTTCTCTGCATAAGATATTCGATATCAGCGAACAAAAGGAAGCAAACCTTACCGACTACCTGCCACAGGAAAACACGGAGGTTGCCTCTTGCCTGATAGAGAGTAAAAAGCATGGTATATGGCTGGGCACCAGCCGACATACCGGCAGAGGCGTCAGCAAATTGATCAATAACAGTAAGCTTCCTGCGTTGCTAAAGGAGCTCCGCACGCAGATGGATTACATTATACTGGATACGCCGCCTATGCTGGCGGCTGCGGATGCGGAAACGTTAGCAGCCTTAGCGGACACTGCAGTGCTGGTGGTGCGTGCGGATTACATGCCCACTGACTCCATTAACAATGGCCTTGAGAGATTGAGAAATAGCGCTCCTGAGGTCTGCGGATATGTTCTGAACAACTATTTTATCGGTTTGTTATAAGAAAACTGCCACAACAGGCATGCGCCTGTTGTGGCAGTTTTTTGTGTTTATGATTACTTTACCGGCTCGATCCGGTCGTTGCGAATACGATAGATACGCTGGCTGATCTCCAGTACACTGGGACGGTGGGTAGTGATGATGCAGGTGCGACCTTTTTGAGAACGCATAATATTCTCCAGGACTTTCTGCTCTGTTTCCATATCCAACGCACTGGTCGCTTCATCCAGCAGCAGAATCGGCGCATTGGAAAGCAGCGCTCTTGCAATGCAGATCCGCTGCAACTGTCCTTCCGAGAAACCGCCGCCCTGTTCCTTTACAGGGGTATCCAGCCCCATAGGAAGCGACCGGATAAAATCTTCTGCGCAGGCAATTCGCAGCGCTTCGTATAACTGCTCCTGGCTGGCGCTCGGACAAACCAGCTGTAGATTTTCCCGAATCGTGCCAGAGAACATGGTGTTTCCTTGCGGTACATAGGCAAACATTGCCCTTGTAGAGGCAGATATGTGGATACGGCTGCCGTTTTCAGCGCAAAGCTCCAGCGTGCCGCTTTTGGGACGGATAATGCCCAGCAACAGGCGCAGTAAGGTGGTCTTGCCCTCACCGGAGGGACCCACAAAGCTCACGATCTGACCGGCGTCCGCAACGAAATTACTGTCTGACAAAACCGGTGTTCCATCCTCGTAGTGATAGGACAACGCCTTGGCTTCGATCCGGAGAGGAGAAGTGCTGTATGCTTGTACAAAGGCTTCTGCTGCGGGAGCGTCGCTGCGATCTTCGGCAGGTAAGTCCATAATGACCATAATACGGCGCGCTGCAGTGGCTGCGCTGATCGCACCGGGGACAAGAGCCGCCAGCGCCGCAAAAGCGGCTGTCAGGGAGCTGGAAAGCTGCAGGAACAGCGTCATAGTGCCGTAGGTGATATGACCTGCCCAAAGCCTGTATATGGCCCAGCAGAAGCATACCAGCGCCACTACAGTGCCAGCCAAAGACATAATGGTATTCTTATGGATAGAGAAGCGGTTATAGTCCATTGAGGCTTCCTTAAACCGTTGCTGCAGCTTGCGATGCTTTTGACTGTATGCGTCGGTTCGGTCAAAGGATTTGATCAGTTGAATATTCTGAAAGGACTCCTCGTTGAATACCATCATCTCACTGCTGAGCAGACGCATTTTCTTGTTGTGATGGCGCATCATTTTGATCACATAACGGCTCATAAGTAAGGTGACAGGGGCGCTGAGCAGGGCGAGAATTGCCAGCGTGGCGTCGTAGTAAAGGATCACACCCAGTGTTCCGGCAAATTGCAAAAGCCGTGTCAAAAGCTCCGGGAGCCAGCCCAGCACGCTGGAAGAAACGGTGGAAACGTCGCCAGCCAAACGAGTGAGAAGGTCACCGGAATGATAGGCTGACAGTGCTTCCCAGTCGGTGTTCAGCAACTTGTCGTAGACCTGTGCGGTGATCTGCTGATTGACACGGATGCTGACACGCATACTGATTCTTCCGGAGATCCCCCGGGTAACGATCTGAAATAGCTGCATCAGCACAAAAAACACCAGCGCCACAACGATGCCACGGGTATTGAACCCGGTGACGGCATCAATAATATGCTTGCTGAGCACACTGCCCAAAAGGCTGACTGCAGTACCCAGCATTCCAACCACTATGTACCAAAGCACTTCTTTTTTGTAGTGCAGACTGTACCGGCTGAGCCAGGCGTGCTCCTGCAGCATCTCCCGCAGTGAGCGGGAACGGATAAATTGAAATAACTTTCCCATTCTTATTTCCTCAATGGTTACATATTCTACCTTAAATTATACGGGAACGGCAGCGAACTGTAAAGAGTAAGTTTTGCATTGATCTTTTAAAGCTGGCGGCATTCGGCGCACAGAGCCGAGATAACCGCAGTATTCTGCAGAATCTGAAAAAGTGGATCACGGAGTTTAACCGGTTCGATCAGAATACCAAGCAGATCCTGGCGGATATGTTCGTTGATATGACCATGGACGCCGGCGAAAAGCTGAGTACCATTAAGGAAGCTTGGTTTGCCAATTCGTAAAGATATCAATTACCATGGATTGGGAGAAACTTTTTTCGGCAAAAGCGGATGAGGTCGTCAGTTCCTATCAAGAAACTAAAAAAGAACTCCGCACCCTGATGGGTTCGGAGTTCTTTTGGAGCTGCTAGCCAGATTTGAACTGGCGACCTCATCCTTACCAAGGATGCGCTCTACCGACTGAGCTATAGCAGCATTTGCTGACAGCTTTGCCATTATATCGCACAGAGTTACAAAAGTCAAGATGTTTTTCAAAAAATATAGGCGGTCGATTTTTGCGACCGCCTATACATTATATATATATTACACTTCTTTGCTCTTGGTTGCGATCTCCAGCAGGCACTTGGCAGTGAACTCTGCAGGGGTCATGGCACCCAGGTCGTCGCCCTTACGGGTACGGACGGAAACTGTGCCGTTTTCCATATCCCGGTCGCCCACCACCAGCATATAGGGAACTTTCTGCAGCTGTGCTTCCCGGATCTTGTAACCCAGCTTTTCGCTGCGGTAGTCGCCCTCAGCGCGGATGCCGGTGTTGTTCAGCTCCTCCACCAGACCCTTGCAGTAATCGTGGGCGCGGTCAGTAATGGGCATCACACGCACCTGCTCCGGCATCATCCACAGCGGCAGTGCGCCTGCGTAACGCTCGATCAGGTATGCCAGCGTACGCTCGTAGCAACCCAGGGAAGTACGGTGGATGATATAGGGGGTCTGTTTCTGACCGTCAGCGTCTACATACTCCATGCCGAACTTTTGCGCCAGCAGCATGTCGATCTGAATGGTGACGATGGTATCTTCCTTGCCAAATACGTTCTTGTACTGGATATCCAGCTTCGGGCCGTAGAAAGCAGCCTCGTCAATACCGATCTCGTATTCCACACCCAGATTGTCAAGGATCTGACCCATGACACGCTGTGCTTCCTCCCACTGCTCGGCAGTGCCTTCATACTTGATGCCGGCACGGGCGGGATCCCACTGGGAGAAACGGAATGTGCAGTTCTCCAGCATGCCGACGGTGTCCAGTACATACTTTGCCAGCTCCAGACAGCCGCGGAATTCCTCCTCCAGCTGATCAGGGCGGAGCACCAGGTGACCCTCGGAGATGGTAAACTGACGCACACGGATCAAACCGTGCATTTCGCCGGAGTCCTCGTTACGGAACAAAGTAGAGGTTTCACCCAGACGCATGGGCAGATCCCGATAAGAACGGGCACGGTTCAAGTAGACCTGATACTGGAAGGGGCAAGTCATGGGGCGCAGAGCAAAACATTCCTTGCTCTCATCGTCGGGGTCGCCCATGATGAACATGCCGTCCCGGTAGTGATCCCAGTGACCGGAGATCTTATACAGATCGCTCTTTGCCATCAAGGGGGTCTTGGTCAGCAGATAGCCACGCTTCTGCTCCTCGTCCTCGATCCAGCGCTGCAGAGTCTGAATCACTCTTGCGCCCTTGGGCAGCAGAATGGGCAGACCCTGACCGATCTCTTCCACGGTGGTAAAGAATTCCAGCTCACGACCCAGCTTGTTGTGGTCACGCTTCAGCGCTTCAGCCTGGGCTTCCAGATAAGCGTCCAGCTCATCCTTGGAGGGGAAACCGATGCCGTAGATACGCTGCAGCATCTTGCGGTTGGAGTCGCCACGCCAGTAAGCGCCGCAGGATTTGGTCAGCTTGAAACCGTTGTGACGGACACGGCCGGTGTGATCCAGATGGGGACCGGCGCACAGATCGGTAAATTCGCCCTGAGTGTAGAAAGAAATGACAGCGTCCTCAGGCAGATCCTGGATCAGCTCGACCTTATAAGGCTCGTTCAGGCTTTCCATGTAGGCGATAGCCTCAGCGCGGGGCTTTTCGCTGCGCTCCAGACGGATGCGCTCCTTGACGATCTTTTTCATCTCCGCCTCAATCTGGGAAAGATGATCGGGGGTGAAGGAGAAGGGAGCGTCAAAGTCATAGTACCAGCCCTCGTCGATGGCAGGACCGATGGCCAGCTGCACTTCCGGCCACAGACGCTTCACTGCCTGCGCCATGATGTGGGAGCAGGTGTGCCAGAAAGTCTTGCGATATTCGGGGTTCTCAAAGGTGTACAAAGTTTCTTCGGACATAATATTTCCTCCTTTTGATACAGGGGGGCTAAAAATAAAAATATCCCACCCCTGACATAATCAGGGGTGGGATACAATAGTATATAGTATTCCACGGTTCCACCCTGGTTGCGGACAAGTCCGCCACTCATTCACTCGCTAACGGGAGCACCCGGACAGCCATTTCCAACTGTCGGCTCAAAAGTGGTATCGTTCTGCGCAGGTGTACAGAGCCTTGCACCGACCGGCTCCTCTCTGGGTATCCTGGGCAGACGCATGTCTTTTTCGTTGCCTTTAACACCAAAAATATACCATAGTTTTAGCCGACTGTCAATCCCTCGAAAGCCGAAAAGCCGCATAAAATAAGGGTAATCCGGTTTACCATAATTATTGCAACAGAAAAAACAAGGGGATGTGACATAATATGTCGAGTTATGTAAACAAATGTTACCAAATACACAATTAGTTGTGTTTTTATAGGCAAAAAATGGCATATTTGGTAAATAGGTTTACATAACTAAATATTGAAAAAATGGAAAAAAGTTGTCGTTTTCCGGTGTTTACCGCCAAAGACTTGACTTTTTTGAAATAAATGTTATAATGTACGAACGATCCTATGGGATCGTGAATTTGTAACTTTTTGATACCAACTGTTTCTAAACAGAAATGCTTTGCGAAAGGAGGTTCAATCCATGCAAGCGATTACATCTTTCATTGAAAAAAGAAAGAATATTCTTCTGCGTGTGGCGGTGACGGTTTTGCCGCTGGTATTCCTGCTGGTTGTGCTGGCGCCTACAGCGTTTGCCCAGACTACATACGTGATCACCGATGGCGATCATGTCAGAGTCTATACCACCCATGCCACCAATCCTGCGGTCGTTTTGGATCAGGCAGGCTTTGAGTTGGGCGCAGAGGATACTTATACCACGCAGGCAGGCGACGGTGTTTCCGAAATTACTGTCCAGCGTGGACAGGCGATCCACATCAATTATTGTGGTAAGCAGATCCAAACTGCAAGCCAGGGCGAGACCCTGGAGGCTTTATTGAACCGCCTTGGCTTGAAAGCCTACGGCGCATACAGCGTATCCTTGCCTCTGAATACGGAAACCTACGATGGGATGGAGGTAGCGATCAACTGTGTTATAGAGATGGAGCAGACCTATACGGTGGATATCCCCTACAATACTATCCGTTGCGAAGATCCCAAGCTCGCCATAGGCGAGGAGCAGGTGCGTGTGGCTGGTGTTACCGGTCAGATGCTCACCACTGCCAATGTGGTTTACGTGAATTCCCAGGAGACCAGCCATACTGTTTTGCAGGAAACTGTCGTACGTCAGCCGGTGGATGAGATCGTTATGGTCGGAACCGGTGTAGGCGTTGAGGTTACAGACGATATGGTCATGCCTGCTATCGGTGACGGTGTGATTATCACCGGCGAAGGTGAGATGCTGACTTATAGCCATAGCGAGCAGTTCGTGGCTACCGCTTATACCCACACCGACGAGGGTTGCAACCTGATCACCTCTACAGGCACCACCGTGCGGATCGGCACAGTTGCCGTTGACCCCACTGTGATCCCCTACGGCACCAAGATGTTTATCGTTACCAACGATGGCAAGTACATCTACGGTGAATCTGTGGCAGAGGACTGCGGCGGTGCAATTAAGGAAAACCGTCTGGATTTGTACTTCGGCACTACCGAGGATTGCATGAAGTTCGGCGTCCGTGACTGCACAGTCTATTTCCTCAACTAAAAAACATAATTGAAATATCGCCTCTTTTTTGCTACAATAACCGCAATAGTGGTTGTACAGCAAGAAAGAGGCGATTTTTTTGATCAATGTTTGCGATATACATATTATGAAGCCGCTGCTGGCGGAGCATGGTTTCCATTTCTCCAAGGCGAAAGGTCAGAACTTTCTGATCGCCAACTGGGTGCCGGAACAGATCGCAGAGGATGCCGGTGTGGACGCCACTGCCGGTGTGCTGGAGATCGGCCCCGGTATTGGCCCGCTGACCCAGCAGCTTGCCCTGCGTGCAGGCAAGGTCTGCGCCGTGGAAGTGGATAATCGTCTGAAGCCGATCCTTGCCATGACAGTAGGGGAATTTGACAATCTGGAGATCCTTTGGGACGATGTACTGAAGCAGGATATTCCTGCTTTGGTGCGGGAGAAATTTGCCGGTCTGCGTCCTATGGCTTGCGCCAATCTGCCTTATTATATTACTTCTCCTATTCTGACAGCGCTGCTGGAATCGGAGTGCTTTGAGTCGGTTACGGTAATGGTGCAGAAAGAGGTCGCCCAGCGCATCGCAGCCAAACCCGGCACGGCGGACTACAGCGCTTTTACGGTGTTCTGCCAATATTACGCAGAGCCGGAACTGCTGTTTGATGTGCCTGCCCATTGTTTTATGCCCCAACCGAAGGTCACCTCTGCGGTGATCACACTGCGCACCCGGAAGGAGCTGCCTTGGCAGATCGAGAATAAGGACGTGTTTTTCCGTGTTGTTCGCGCCAGCTTTGCCATGCGCCGTAAAACGCTGCAAAACGGCTTGGCGGCTGGTTTTCCGGAGTTGGGCAAGACCGGCGCCGGCGAGGTGATCGCCGCTTGCGGCTTTGCGCCCAGTGTGCGTGGTGAAACTTTGGGCATCCCCGAGTTTGCTGCCATTGCCAATGAGATCTGCAGGAGAAAGAGAAATGATTGAGTTTTTGTTATTGGATCTGGATGATACCATTCTGGATTTCCATAAGCAGGAAAGAGTTGCCATCGAAAAGACCTTGTCCGGTGTGGGTATTGCGCCTACAGAGGAAAATTGCCAGCTTTACAGCCGGATCAATAAGCAATATTGGAAACGGCTGGAGTTGGGTGAAGTCACCCGGGAGGAATTGGTCTGGGGTCGGTTCGCTACGCTGTTTGAGGCCATTGGTGTGACCGGCGATCCGGTACAGACTTCCATGAATTATGTAGAGAATCTGTCGGAGGGGCATTATTTTCTCCCCGGTGCAGAGGCGGCGCTGCAGCAGTTGCACCAAAAGTATCCGCTGTATATGGTCAGTAACGGCAACACAGTTGTACAGGAGCGCCGGCTGAAAAGCGCCGACATGGAAAAGTATTTCAAGGGTATATTTATTTCCCAAAGTATAGGCGCAGACAAGCCGTCCAAAGCGTTTTTTGATTATTGCTTTGCCCGGATACCCGGCTTTGACCCGGCGAAGGCGATGATTGTAGGCGATAGTTTGAGTTCTGACATTCAAGGCGGCATCAATGCCGGTATTACCACTTGCTGGATCAACCCGGCGCATAAAGCGTACACACCGGGCAGAAAGCCGGACTACGAAATTGAGAGTCTTGCTCAGTTGCCGGCGTTTTTGGAAACACTGTAAATAACGATGCCCTGCCCACCGGGCAGGGCATCATTTTAAGAGGGAATGTAGTATGCATTATAACGATATGGTTTCGGGCATTTTTCGCAATCGCCCCAACCGGTTTATTGCCCACGTGGAGATCGGTGGGGAGGAAGTGGTTTGCCATGTAAAAAACACCGGCAGATGCCGTGAACTGTTAGTGCCGGGGGCAAAAGCCTGGTGTCAGCATTGGGATGTACCCACCCGGAAAACCAAATACGATCTGATCGCAGTGCAAAAGGGTCAGCGTCTGATCAATATGGATTCTCAGGCCCCCAACGCAGCGGCGAAGGAATGGTTGCAGGCAGGCGGACTGGGGGATATCAGCGATCTGCGCCCGGAAACTGTCCACGGAGATTCCCGGTTTGATTTCTCTTTTGTCAAGGACGGGAAAAAGTGCTTTTTGGAGGTCAAGGGCGTGACCCTGGAAAATGATGGCGTATGCGCTTTCCCGGATGCGCCTACCCAGCGTGGTGTCAAGCATCTGCAGGGCTTGACCAAAGCTGCCCAAGCGGGGTATGGCGCTTATGTGCTGTTTGTGATCCAAATGACAGATGTGAAATATCTGCACCCCAACGATGTGACAGATCCGGTTTTCGGCGCAGCGCTGCGGCAGGCAGAGCAGGCCGGTGTTAAGCTGATCGCCATGGACTGCCATGTGACAAGCGATACCATGACCATTGACAAACCAGTGCCGGTAAAATTGTAGTGCACTTAAATACCAATACCAAAAAAGACACCACCCATTTGGGTGGATAATGATTGGACTCGCTTTTCTGCGGAAAAGCCACGGCGGTTGCAAGTGTCCACCGGACACTTGCCAAGAGCCGCCTTTCGAGTCCATTAATCTGAATACCAATACCAAAAAAGACACCACCCTTTTGGGTGGTGTCTTTTTTGGTGGAGACTAATGGACTCGAACCATCGACCTCATGCGTGTGAAGCATGCGCTCTAACCAGCTGAGCTAAGCCTCCATACGGAGCATGGAAATTATAACACACTGGCCGGAAAAGTCAAGTCCTTTTTCGTTTATTCCTGCGCAGAATACTCCGGGACTCTCTTTTATCAATGCAAAAGTAAAATGCGCAATAGCAAAGGTCATGCTTTGGTTTATTTGTTATTTGCTCGTGGGCATTGACTATCATTACAAAAATTACAAGATAGGGGATCGTGCAATTTAGAACAACAGAGCATATAGTCACATTCGTCACAACAACATTCATATTCAGGATGGGTGCCGTTGCCGAGACAGTCTTTCCCTAAATAACCCGGTGTTAATATAGTTCCGGTGATGTCTATGATCATGCTTAACCTCCCACAATTAGATTATGAACACATTATATAATGCAAAAGTCTATATGTAAAGAGTAATAGTTGGCTATCATATCATCATTACATAACTGATGGTAAGGTGCTATATGATAAAACTGAATGTATTGGAATTGTTAGAAAAACAAGGAAAGACCAAGTATTGGCTGTACAAGCAGTTGGGAATGAGCTATCAGAATTTCAGCCGTATGATTCATAATGAAACCAAGTCGATTCAATATGAGAATATTGAGGCGATGTGCTTGTTGTTGAATTGTACACCCAACGAGTTGCTTGTAATTACAGAAGAGAAGTAAACCCGCAAAAGACACTGCTAGGGCAGTGTCTTTTTTGCCGGGTATCTTGACAACCGGCGTTGTTTTTTAGATAATTGGAATGTTTTGAAAGGCAGGTGAGCGCTATGAAGTATGCACATTTACACCATGGTGTAGGCGGTTTTATCAAGAAAAATGTGGTTATGGTCATCGCTATGGTGGCGGCATTGGCCACATGCTTTATCGTGCCGCCGGACAAAGCGTATTTAGACTACTTTGATGTCAAGACACTGACTTGTCTGTTCTGCGTGCTGGCGGTGGTCTGCGCTCTTAAAAATATCAATTTCTTTTACATTCTGGCTAAGAAACTGATTCAGATTTTCCGCAATACCCGGATCTGCATTTTGGCGCTGGTATATGTCACCTTTATCGGCTCTATGCTTATCGCCAACGATATGGCACTGCTGACTTTCTTGCCCCTTGGTACTTATGTGGTCGCCGGTACGGGCAAGGGTAAGTATATGGCGTTTACATTCATTATGCAAAATATCGCCGCTAATCTGGGCGGCATGCTCACACCCTTCGGCAACCCCCAAAACCTGTATCTGTACACAAAGTTTCAGATTCCAACGGTGGAATTCGTGGGCATCATGGCTGCGCCGTTTGCGTTGGCGATCCTGTTGATTACATTGTGCTGCATGATCTTTGTCAAGCCGGAGCCGTTTGAATTGCAGGACGAAAAGGTCGGCCTGCCCGTGGGTCGGTCGGTGGTATATATGCTGCTGTTTGCCCTGGCGATCGCTATCGTATTCCGGGGAATTCCCTATGTGGCAGGACTGGTCATCATTCCTGCTGTGCTGCTGTTCATGGACAGAAAAGCGCTGAAAATGGTGGACTATCCGTTGCTTCTGACCTTTGTGTTTTTCTTTATCTTTTCCGGCAATATGGCAAGGATCGATGGGGTGCGGCAACTGTTTTCTTTCCTTTTGGAGAAAAATACTTTGCTGGTTTCCGTGCTGTCCTGCCAGGTGATCAGCAATGTGCCGTCGGCGATCCTGCTGTCCCAATTTACGGATAACTATAAGCACCTTTTGCTGGGTGTCAATATTGGTGGCGTGGGTACGCTGATCGCATCCCTTGCCAGCCTGATCACATTCCGGGAATACACCAAGCATAATAAAGGCAAGACCGGACATTATATTCTGCTGTTTTCCGTTTTTAATTTCGGTTTTTTGATCGTTATGGCGGCGTTCAGTATGCTGCTCCAATGACGAAAATCTTAAAAAAGTCTTAGGATTTGACAACTTGCTGAGAGATTTTTCCTATGGTAAAATAAGTTTGGAAAAATTTTGCGGAGGTTGTCGCTATGGAACTATGGACGATCCAACATGCCAAAACGTTGATTCCTGCCTTTGTGCTGATGGTGATTTTGGCAGCGGTGCTGAGAAAACTGCTGAAAAATAAGTCCGAAACCGTTCGCATGATCCCTGTTCAGGTGGTTGCGGTGCTGTTGTTTTTGCTGGAAGTGGGCAAGCAGGCGGTATCCCTTTCCCGGGGTTACGATCTGTACCATTTGCCCTTCCATTTCTGCTCACTGTTTATTTTCATGCTGCCCTTGGCGGCGTTTTACCGCGGCAAGCACAAAAACACCGTCCGGGGAATCACGGCGGCGCTGAGTATGTCAGTGCTGGTGCTGATTCTGATTTACCCCTGCCTGATTTATAGCGCATGGGATATTGAAAATTTCTTTACGGAATACATGGCGCTGCATACGGTGGCGTTCCACAACCTGGTAATGCTGGCGGCAGTACTGTTCCCGGCGCTGGAAGTGCAGACTCCTGCCAAAGGGGAGGGGAAGCCGGTTGCAATATTCATGCTATGTTTCTGCGCGGTTTCCGCTACCATGGCGCAGCTGCTGAAAACCAACTTCAACAACTTTTATACTTGCAATATTCCGCCTTTGGAAACCCTGCGGCAAGCGGTGGAGAATGCTACCGGCGCAGTGCCGGCGATGCTGATGTATGTGCTGATCGTGACGGCTCTGGATATTGCCTTCGTTTCCGGCGCATATTTACTCTACAAAACCTTGACAAAAGCAATTCGCAGCAAGATATCGGCAGCGTAATAAAAAAGCCCACACACGTCGTCGTGTGTGGGCTTTTTTGCGGACAATCGCCGTTGACAATGTGGGCCTGTTGTGGTAAAATGGCATACGATTATAAGTATGCCCATAAAGGGCTTTCGGGTAACTGAAACGAGGAGATAGGAACATGGAAAAAAGTTTGGAAATTGATCTGAGAGAATTATTCGGCGTACTGCTCAAACGGGCATGGATCATTATTCTGTGTGCTGTGCTGGTAGGCGCTTCTGTGTTGGTATATACCATGGCTTGCGTAACCCCTCAGTATCAGGCCAGTGTTACCATGTACGTCAACAACAACTCCGGCAAGGACAGCGAGTATGTATCTGCCAATGACCTTTCCGTTGCTTTGCGCCTGGTTGGCACTTATGTGAGCATTATCAAGAGTGACAAGGTGCTCGATCGTGTAATTGAGGAAGCAGGTCTTATGCTGACGTCTGCGCAGGTTCGTGGCATGATTTCTGCCCAGGCAGAAGGTGAAACGGAAATGTTCCGTGTGACTGTCACCAGCGCCAACCCCCAGATGTCTGCGGATATTGCAAACACCATCGCCCGGATCGCTCCGGAAGTGATCGCTGAGATCATCGAGGGCAGCTCCGCAAAGACCATCGATGAGGCAAAAGTACCGCAGCACCGCTCCTCTCCCAGCCTGACCCTGAATACCATTGTGGGCGCTATGGTAGGCGCTGTGTTGGCGATGCTGTTCGTGACCTTGGCGCATGTTCTGGATGTGCGTGTGAAGAATGAAGAAGACCTGCTCAAAATTTGTGATGTTCCGGTTTTGGGTGTCATTCCCAATCTGGTGGGCGATGCCAAGAAAGGGAGAAAGTAATTATGGGTAATGAAAAGAAAATGCCGGAGCAGAACAGCTTTATGAATACCCGGCGGAATATCCTGAATAAGAACAGCTCCTTTGCGGCGCAGGAAGCCTATAGAACCATGCGTACCAATGTGCGTTTTGCGGTCAACAGCAACGGCTGTAAGAAAATCTGCATTACCAGCGGTTCTGCCGGTGAGGGCAAGAGTATTACGTTTCTGAACTTTGCTATTTCCGTGGCAGAGGCAGGACAGAAAGTGCTGCTGATCGATGCAGACCTGCGCCGTCCTGCGCTGTCTCGTCTGCTGGTGGAAAAGGCCGCTCCCGGTCTGTCCAACGTGTTGGCAGGACTGGCAACATATGAGGATGCTATCCACAAAGATATTTACGAGAATCTGGACGTGATGTTCTCCGGCGATGTGCCGCCCAACCCCTCTGAGCTGCTCAGTGGTGACAGAATGCAGGAGATGATCGAGAAGCTTTCCAAGAAGTATGATTACATCCTGGTGGATACACCCCCGGTCAATATCGTGTCCGATGCCTGCGTGATCGCAAACTTGCTCGACGGCGTACTGCTGCTGGTTCGGCAGGGAAGCTCCATGAAAGAGGATGTGCGTCGGGCTGTTACCCGACTGCAGCTTACCGGCGCAAAGCTGTTAGGTTATATTCTCAACGATGCATCTTTGCAGAAGCAAAATGATTACAGCTATTACGGCTGATAAGGAGAGTGTGAAATGAAGCGTAATCCTGATTTTCTGCTGCGTGAGGTGGCAGGCGCTTTGGTGATCGTGCCGGTCGGTGACGCAGTTTCTGTGTTCCCCGGGATGATGACACTCAATCCGGTGGGCGCCTACATTTGGGGTCTGCTGGAGCAGGAGCAGACATTGGATTCTTTGGCAGATGCCATGACGCAGGAGTACGATGTCAGCCGCGAAACCGCATTGGCAGATGCAGCAGCTTTTATTGAAAAGCTGAAATCTACCGGCGCGATCATTGCGTAAGAGAAGGAATAAATTATGAAACGTTATCATATTGCCGGACTGACGGTGGATATGGATGTTTTTGGTCGGACGGAGCGGCAGGCGGAAGCCTACCGGATCGATACTGACGGCCCTGCGGACATTACACTTACATGTGATGTCCGCAAAGTTCTTGAATGGAATCCCCATATCCAGGACGAGGATTCTGCCATGTATATGGGATCGGGTGCAGTTTTTACCCAATTACTGCTGGCTCACGACGGCACATTTTTGCATGCATCGGCGGTGATTCTTGACGGGAAAGCCTATCTGTTTTCTGCCGATAGCGGTGTAGGAAAGTCCACCCATGCGGGAAAATGGTGCCGACTGTTCGGCGCAACCTGCCTCAATGACGATAAGCCGGCTTTGCGGCTGGAAAACGGTCAGTGGATCGCCTACGGAACACCCTGGTCGGGCAAGTTTGACAAATCCTCTCCGGAGGGCGTTCCTTTGGGCGGCATTGCTTTTCTGCAGCGTTCCCAGGATAATCGCATTTGCCCCATGGCGCCGGAGCAGGCGGTGGGACAGATCATGCGTCAGTCCATGTGGCGGCTGGAAATGGGACTGATGGAGAAACAGCTGGTGCTGGTAGACAAGTTGGTGCGGCAAGTTCCCATCTGGGAACTGTATTGCCGCAATGATGACGATGCGGCAATTTTGTCCAGAGAAATGATGACCGGCAAACAATAATGCAAGTGGAAAGGATGTGATACTATGGCTAAAATGTATACAGTGGAAGTGCCTATGTCTGAATTAGCAGAGGTAATCGTTTTGCAGCTGAATAACGGCGGCAGAGCCAAGCTGACAGTGACTGGTCACAGTATGCGTCCTATGCTCCGCAGCCGCAAAGATGCGGTTACGCTGATACCGGCGCAGGAGCAGCAAAAACCGGGCGATGTGATTTTCTATCAGCGTGATAACGGTCGATATGTGTTGCATAGAATTATCCGTAAAAGTGCGGAGGGTTATATTTGCAGCGGCGATAATCAGTATGAGGAAGAGCCGGTGGCGCATCGGCAGGTGATCGCAATGGTAGAGAGTTTTGTCCGTAAGGGCAAGACCTATTCCTGCGACCATTTGGGCTACCGTTTGTATGTGTCTGCGTGGGTGAAGTTGTTTTTCCTGCGGCGGGCATATATTGCGGTGCGTCGGCGGTTGGGACATTTGCGTCAGCGATTGGGCGTAGGGAAGTGAAAAGGGAGGAAAAGGTTATGAATTTAAAACTGAAGAAAATTCTGATCACTGCTTTGGTCAGCGTTGGTGCTGCGGCTGTGATCTGTGTATTGGTGGTTGGCACGATCAACGGCGTGTGGCCGTGGAGCGCTGCATTGCTGGGTAAGGACTATACCGGCATGCGCCCCCACAACCCCGAGGCCACCGAGAATACCATTGTACCGGAGGAGACCACGACGGTAGCAACAGAACCCTCTACGCAGACCACAACACCCTCCGGTTCTGCTGGCGGCACGGTCACCGACGATGAGCAGACAAGCACACAGCCCACCGAGGAGATCAAATTGCCCATCGGTGTTGTAACAGGTCAGCCGTCAGAAGAGGAGGAGAGCAGCGAACCTACAAATCCTTCTGACAAAAAAGAGATCACTTTTGATGAGCTTATAGGCGCAGCAAAAAATGAAGAGTAATATGAAACAAATTTTTGTGCGAGAGCGCTTCCGCCAGGTCATGCGGCCTTATCGCTTCCGAGTGATAGGGTTGAGCGTTATGACAGTACTGCAGTCGCTGCTGCAGGTGTCTATGGCGCTGGTCACCCGGTTTGTGATCGATGCGGCGCTGGGTGCAGGACAGCTGGGCTTTTGGGCAGGTGCGCTGGCAGCGAATGTGTTGCTGCTGGTGGGTGTACACAGCCTGATTTCCTGGTATGCCAACAGTACTTATGACCGGCTGTGTTCCAGCCTTCGGCAGGATATTCTCCGATCTGCTGTCTACAGTCAGGATGACCGCCTGCAGGCATATCACTCCGGTGCGCTTTTGAGCCGTGGTATTGAGGATGTCTATTCAGTGTGCGACGGCGCAGTGAATGTGATTCCTTCTTTGATCGGTCAGGTGACTCGTCTGGCGGCGACCTTTGCCGCAGTGATATACATCTATCCCCCGGTAGCCGGTGTGCTGTTGGTGGTTGCAGCTGTGGTAGGCTGTGTGACTGCCGCTTTGCGTCCCATGATCAAAGCCAAGCATCGTGGCGTACGGCAGACCGATGAAAAGGTGATGTCTGCCATGCAGGAGGATCTCCAGCAGCTGGAGCTGATCCAGAGCCTGGAGGCGCAGGAACAGATATTAAAGCGCTTTGATAAACGGGTAAAGGAAAATCTGTCCGCCCGTTTTGTCCGCCGTATATGGTCGGTGGGTAGTAACAGTATTATCAACACAGCGTCCCAAGTCGGCTCTGGCGCACTGCTTTTGTGGGGCGCAGCACGAGTGGCCGGCGGTGCTATGAGTTACGGCTCGCTGACGGCGATGCTGCAGCTGCTGGCATTGTTCCAAGGCCCGGTGCTGGGTCTGTCCGGTTTGTGGACACGGCTTGCCAGTGTGGATGTGGCGGCAGAGCGGCTGCAGGATCTATTAAAGGTTTCCCGGCGGCAGGAAAAGACCGAGCAGAAACCTGCGATCCGTCAGATCGTATTTGAGAACGTTACTTTTACCTATTCCGGCGAGGAAACACCGGTGGTAGAGAATTTCACTATGCATATTCCGCTGTCGGATTGGTCCTGCTTGACCGGCATGTCCGGCAAGGGCAAAACCACACTGTTTAAGTTGGTCCTGGGCCTTTATACACCCCAGGTAGGCCGGGTGTATCTGCAAACCCAGGAGGGGAAGATTCCCTGTTCGCCGGATACCCGCCATCTGTTCGCTTATGTCCCCCAGGACTATGCGCTGCTTTCCGGCACGATTCTGGAAAATCTGCTTTTGATAGCGCCGGATGCAGATCAAGATGCGATCCATAAAGCGCTGTCCCTGGCAAAGGCAGACTTTGTTTGGGATTTGACCAATAAAGAACAGGCACAATTGGGCGAGAATAACACCGGTCTTTCCAAGGGCCAGCTGCAGCGCCTGGCAATTGCAAGAGCGATCCTGATGGATCGTCCGGTATTCCTGCTGGATGAATGCACATCTGCACTGGATGCGGAGACAGAAAAGGCTGTGCTGCAGAATCTGCGCACCTTGGGCAAGCAGACGGTGCTGGTCACCCATCGCCCGGAGGCGTTGGAGGGCCTGGGACAGATCGATCCCGTATCTATGGAACAATAAGATTTGACCGCTGTCTCAGGTTGAGACAGCGGTCGATTTTTGGGGACTTGACAGATAGGATTTGGCGTGTTAGTATATTGAAAATTGAATCGCTCAGATAGAGGCGCGGGTTTCATCAGTACCCTCCGCAAGGCCAGGCAGCCGTGGCAGGGGAAAGGGGAAACCGCCGAAGCAAGGAAAATGCCTGAATTTTCCGCGCTGGGTCGTCAGAGAATATCTGCCGGACTGTCACAACAACTTTTTGTGAAGCGCTATCGAAGCAGTGTCGCAATGATTTTATATTGTTGCTGTTACTGTTGGATCGCTGATCAAAGCGGTCCAATTTTTTATTTCACATTTGAAAGGAAGAAAAACAATGAAGAAGATTTTGGCAATTCTCATGGCAGCGATCATGCTGCTGAGTCTGGCTGCCTGTGCGCCTGCACAGTCCGGCGACGAGGGTAAGGTAAACCCCGAGGATTATTTGAAGGATGTACCTGCTGTAGAGGATCTGACTGGTGTTGACACCAGCAAGATCATCGGCTTGGAGGACGGCAAGCTGACTGTCGGCATGGAGTGCGCTTACGCACCCTACAACTGGACCCAGATGGATGACAGCAACGGTGCTGTTCCCATTTCCGGCATGGAAGGCACTTACGCCAACGGCTACGATGTCATGATCGCAAAGCGTATCTGCGAGGCTTACGGTTGGGAGCTGGAGATCGTCTCCTCCGCTTGGGATTCTCTGTGCCCCGCTGTGCAGTCCAAGACCATGGATGCTAACATCGCAGGTCAGTCCATGACCGCTGAGCGTATGGCAGAAGTGGATATGGCAGGTCCTTACTACTATGCGACCATCGTCTGTGTTGCAAAGAAGGGCACGAAGTTCGCAGAAGCGAAGTCCATTGCTGAACTGGCTGGCGGCAAGTGCACCTCTCAGTCCGGCACTATCTGGTATGATTCCTGCCTGTCTCAGATCAAGGATGCTGAGCTGCTGGCTCCCGCAGAGACCGCTCCCCAGATGATCATGCAGCTGCAGACCGGTACTGTGGACTTCATCTGCACCGATATGCCTACCGCCATGGGCGCAGTTGCCAAGGACGACAGCCTGGTGATCCTGGACTTCTCTCAGACTCCCGAGGCTGACTTCCAATTTGAGTCTGCTGAGGTCAAGGCAGAGAATGTAAACATCGGCATTTCCGTGCTGAAGGGTAATACCGAGCTGAAGAACGCTATCGACAAGGTGCTTTCCGCTATGTCCGAGGCCGACTTCAATGCCATGATGAACTACGCTATCGCAGTTCAGCCCGAGGTCTAATATTCCATAAGCAGCTTCCTCCGGTCACAAGACCGGAGGAAGTGTGTGCGAAAGGAGCTTTTTATGAATATGCTCGTAGAGCTGATACAGGATATTACCCGTCTGTGGACTAAGTATTATCCCATGTATCTGAATGGTATCAAGAATACCTTGATCCTTGCGCTGGTGGCGACCCTGATCGGTTGCATCATCGGTTTGATCTGCGGTATTTTGAATACCATTCCTTATAATAAAAATGACAACATTCTCAAGCGGTGTATCCTGCGGCTGATCCGGATCTTGGTGCGGGTTTATGTAGAAGTGTTCCGTGGAACGCCCATGGTGCTGCAGGCAGTGTTTATCTACTACGGTCTGCCGTACTTTACCAACAATACTGTGCGGTTCAACGATGTATGGACGGCAGCGATCCTCATCGTGTCTATCAATACCGGCGCCTATATGGCGGAATCTGTCCGTGGCGGTATTATCTCCATTGATCCCGGTCAGACGGAGGGCGCAAAGGCTATCGGCATGACCCATGTACAGACCATGACCAATGTGATCCTGCCCCAGGCACTGCGGAACATCATGCCCCAGATCGGCAACAACTTCATTATCAATGTGAAGGATACCTCCGTAATGTTCATCATCAGCTTTACGGATTTCTTTGCAGCGCACCGGTATATCGTTGGCGTGAATAATATGTACTTCCCCTCGGCTACCATCGAGATGATCGGCTATCTGACAATGACACTGCTGGCATCCTTCTTGCTGCGTTGGGTGGAAAAGAAAATGGACGGTGCATCCAGCTATGAGCTGGTACAGGTGGACAGCCTTACCATGTCTGCCGGCACTTACAGCCACCCGGATAAGGGTTCTCCCTTTGACGAGAAGAGCAAGGAAGGAGGACGCTGATATGAACGAGATGATTTTGGAAGTTAAGCATCTGTCAAAGACCTTTGGCAAGAACGAGGTTCTGAAAGACATTGACTTTACGGTAAATAAGGGCGATGTGATCTCCGTTATCGGTGCATCCGGCTCCGGCAAATCCACGCTGCTGCGGTGTATTAACTTACTGGAGACGCCCACCGCCGGTGAGATCTTGTATCACGGTACAAATGTGGCTGACCGGAAGGTCAAGGCCCACGAATACCGCTCCCATGTGGGTATGGTATTCCAGTCCTTTAACCTTTTTAACAACCTGACCGTGCTGCAGAACTGCATGGTGGGTCAGATCAAGGTACTGAAAAAGTCCAAGACAGAGGCAAAGGAAGCGGCGATGTACTATTTGAATAAAGTAGGTATGGCGCCCTATATCAACGCAAGACCCCGGCAGATCTCCGGCGGTCAGAAGCAGCGTGTAGCCATTGCCCGGGCACTGGCCATGAATCCGGAGGTGCTGTTGTTCGACGAGCCTACCTCTGCCCTTGACCCGGAGATGGTGGGCGAGGTACTGACAGTTATGCAGCAGCTTGCCCAGGAAGGTATGACCATGCTGGTGGTGACCCACGAGATGGCATTTGCCCGGGATGTGAGTAACCGGGTGGTCTATATGAATAACGGCGTGATCTGTGAGCAGGGTAGTCCGGAAGAAGTTTTCGGCGATCCTCAAAAGCAGGAGACCAAGGATTTCCTTGCCCGCTTCCGCAATAACTAAAAAGAGCCCCCGGAAGGTTGCACTTTCCGGGGGCTTGCTATGTAATTAAGCCAGGGTGTAAACTTCAGCTTCCCAGGGCTCCAGAGCAGTTCTGCCTTCTGCGAAGGGCGCACTCTCCGTGTTGGACAAGATCCGCTTCCAAGAACCGGCCTTCAGCTCCTCGGGCAGCTCCAGTTCTGCCTTTTCGTTGGACATATTGGCAATCACCAGCAGGGTCTGTGTTTCGCACTTACGGGTGTAGACGATCAGCTGGGGATGGTCCTCGAAGTAGAACTGCAGATCACCCTCGATGATGGCGGGGTGAGCCTTGCGCATATCCGTGAGCTTGCGGTAGTAGTTGAAAATGGAATCGGGAGCATTTCGGTCTGCTTCCAGGTTGATCTCGGTGTAACGGGGGTTCACCTTCATCCAGGGCTTGCCGGAGGTGAAACCTGCATGCGCACCGGCGGTCCACTGATAGGGAGTCCGGGCGTTATCCCGGCTCTTAGGTGCCAGCTTAGTCAGCGCTTCCTTCGGATCAACGCCGTTTTTCACCAGTGTGTCATAATCACCCAGGGTATAGCAGCAGTTGTAGTCCTCAATGCTATCGAAGTAGACATTGGTCATGCCGATCTCCTCGCCCTGGTAGACGAAGGGAATACCGGGAGTGGTGTGCAACAGTGTAGCCAGGAGCTTTGCGGATCGGGTGCGGTACTGGCCGTCGCTGCCGTAGCAGGAGACCTGCCGGGCACTGTCGTGATTGGACAGGTACTGTACAGCCCAGCCACCTTCTGCCATAACCTCTGCCCAGCGCTTTTGCACCTTGCGGAAATGCTCGGCAGACAGTGTCAGTCTTGCGCGGCTGCCCAGATCAAAGTGGTAAACGCTGTCCAGTTCCTCGCGGTCCGGATGGATGTACATCAGTGCGTTGGTGGGGGTGATACCGGCGCCCTCGCCAACGGTGTAGCAGTTGGGATGCTTGCTGAACACTTCCTGGTTCAGTTCATGGAGGAAGTCGTGAATGCCGGGGACATCGGTACACATCCGACGGTCGGCCACAAAGCGGCCCTTGTCGGTGATGGGGTTCGGCACCTGGGTGCTGTCGGGGAAACCGGGCACTTTTTTCAGACGGGAGATGACGTCCAGACGGAAGCCATCTATGCCAAAGTCCAGCCACCAATTGAGCATTTTGTAGATCTCTTGACGCAGGGGCTCGTATTCCCAGTTCAGATCGGGCATTTTCACGGAATACTGGTGGAAGTAGTACTCGCCGGTCAGCTCGTCGTAGGTCCACATTGAGCCGTTACCTTCTTTGAAGTAGTTGCCCCAGTTGTTGGGCTCAGAGCCGTCAGCTTTAGGCGCTTTCCAAATGTAGTAGTTACGGTAGGGGTTATCCTTGGACTTACGGGATTGCTGGAACCAATAATGCTCATCGGAGGAATGGTTCAGCACCATATCCATAATCACCCGGATACCCAGAGCGTGTGCCTTATCCAGCAGCTCCTTAAAGATCTCCAGATTGCCGTAGGTAGGCTCGATGTTCTGATAGTCGGCTACATCGTAACCGTTATCCACTTGGGGAGAGGTATAAAGCGGCGCAAACCAAATGCAGTTAATGCCCAAATCTTTCAGCACGGGGAGCTTGGAAATGACGCCCCGCAGGTCACCAATGCCGTCACCATCAGAGTCGCAGAAGCTCTTGCAGTAGATTTCGTACACGACTGCTTCTTTCCACCATTTATTTGCCATGAAAACGATTCCTTTCGTAAAATTACTGTATCTTGCCGCCGACAAAGACCTTTTTGATGTTCATCTTATGGTCGGTGATGATCAGGTCGGCACGCTTGCCTACGCAGATCTCGCCACGGTCAGTAAGACCCACAGCCTGGGAGGGGTTGTAGGAAGCGACACGGAATGCGTCCACGATGGATGCGCCGGTGTGCTTCATGTAGTTGCGGCAGGCAACGTTCAAAGTCAGCTTGGAGCCGGAGATGTCGATGCCGCCGGACTTTCTGTAGGTGAAGTTCAGGTCGGTGACGTGCTCCAGACCGGGAACGTGCATGGGCTCGTGAATGGTCTGGTCAGAGATCAGAATGATCTTGTCGTCGCCCTTGATCTTACGCACCAACCGCTGCATATAGGGGTCAACATGGATGCCCATGCTATCGGAGATCAGCTCGGCATAGATAGCGTCGTTGTAGTTCACACACTCGTCAACACAGACACCACGGCACTCGGGGTAATTGACGATGGTACCGGCAGCGGTGGTGGGGTGGGTGCCGATGCACAGACCGTAGGGCATCAGCGCCTGGATCTGCTGGGGAGTGGCTTCACTGTGGGTAACAGCAAAGCGGACTTCCGGGTTGGCGGCCTTAGCAGCCTTTACGAAGTTGATAATACCCTCACGCTCGGGAGCAGTACCCCAAACACGGATAATGTCTGCGCCGGCATCCAGCAGCGGCTGATAGTCCTCCGGGACGGGGTCAAACACTCGGGGGATATCTACACCCTTTGCATTGGACATAGAGCCGTAGCCGGGATTGATGTACGGACCTTCCATGTAGATGCCGGCAATGGTCTCGCCCTCGGGGGTTGCCATTGCTTCACGGATACGGCCGATTTGCGCCACATAGTCCGGCAGTGTGCCACGAGTGCTGGGGGTAGCCAGAATAGAAGTTGTGCCGCACTGCAGATGCTCTTGTGTTGCCTTGGCAGGCTCGTGGATAAAGCGAACGCCTGTGCCGGAGTGGCAGTGGATGTCCACCAGACCGGGGCCTACGTACAAACCCTTGGCGTCGATGATCTGGCAGCCTTCGGGAACGGGAGTGGTGCGCATTTCGCCAAAGCCGGCGATCTTGCCATCCGCAATAAACAAAACGGCTTCGGGAATCAGGTGATCCCGCATAACCAGTTCTGCATTGATAATTGCAATCATTTGTCAGACCTCCTTGATTTTTCCTTATCTTAACACAGGTAGCAGAAAAAATCTACAGATATAACTATATTTTTGCATTAAAAATCGGACACAGTTTCCTGTGCCCGATTTTGCTTTATGGAATTATCTCTGGATACGACCGCTGCCGTCGCCGCCTGCCAGCTTTTCCACTTCTGCTACGGTGACCATATTGTAGTCGCCCTCGATGGAATGCTTCAGCGCGGAGGCTGCAACGGCAAACTCAACCGCTGCCTGGGTGTCCTTACCGGAGAGCAGGGAGTAGATCAGGCCACCGCCGAAGGAGTCACCACCGCCGACACGGTCGATGATGTGCAGGTT
>JAZRQK010000044.1:0-3394 GCA_045649665.1 Faecousia sp.
GTTGATGGCGATGATGCCGTTGCTGCCCTTCATAATGGGCGCAGCCAGACCGTTCTGGGGGAAGCCCATCATCTGACCGCCTGCCTTGATGGTAGCGCTTGCATCGGTGATGCCGCCGCAGTAGTCAACCAGCGCCTGAGCGGAAGTGCCGATGCGTACCCAGAAGTTGCCGGGGTTCTTTATGTACTCGCCGGTGACGGTGGTAGCACGCTCGATCAGGGGCATGCCCTTGTACACAGCGTCGGCGATGGCCTTTGCGGTACTGACGTTACCCACCACGCAGCCTACGTCAGCAGGCAGGCCGCCGCTGGGTACTTGCCGGCCGGTGACACGCTTGATGAGCATTTTCTCAGCGCCCTGAGGATACTTGGTCTTGGCGCAGACGATCTCGATGTTCTCCATGCCGGCGGTCTTTTCCTCCAGCAGGGCGATCACATCGGGCTTGTTGTCCTCGACTACGATCACACCCTTGGGTGCGTTGACAGCGGTGAGCATCAGCTGCAGACCGGCGATCACATCGTCGGCATACTCCAGCATCACACGGTGGTCAGCTGTCAGGTAAGGCTCGCACTCACAGCCATTGAGCAGCACAGTGTCAATGGGCTTGGGAGGACAGAGCTTGACGTTGGTGGGGAAGCCTGCGCCACCCATACCCACGATACCGGCTTCCTTGACCAGCTCCACGATTTTTTCGGGAGTCAGGGTTGCAGGGTCGGCAGGCTGCACAGTTTCTGCCAAGGTGTCCAGACCGTCGTTTTTGATGACCACGGACAGACAAGTGCCACGCACAGCGTGGGGACGCTCCTCGATGGCGATGACTTCACCACTGACGGAGCTGTGGATATTGGCGCTGATGAAGCCGGCGGCTGCGCCGATCTTCTGACCCATCTTGACCTTGTCGCCCACAGCCACCACGGGCTCGGCAGGTGCGCCGGCATGCATGGACAGAGGAATCACGATCTCGTCCTGCTTGGGGAATGTCACCAGAGGCATATGCTCGGTGAATTCCTTGTTTTCTGTGGGGTGGACGCCGCCGTAATAGCCGGCAAAGCGATCCTCGCGGATATTCTTGACGAATTCTGCGATCAGCTTGTGATTTACCTTATTATAATCACGCAGCTGTACCGGCTGGGCAGTCAGCTCGCACAGGCGACCCTGGGCAGCAAGGCGCTGCTGGATCTTTTCCCATGCGCAGTCCTTGTCGGGACTGACCTCGCACTTGCCGTTCTTGGCGCCGCCGCACTGGCCGTTGACCAGACTCTTGGAGCAGTCCACGATGGGGCAGATGCCGCCGGTGATGTTCAGGTAGCACTGGGCGCAGGCGTCGCACTTCTTTTCTGTCAGCGCCATGCCGTGGTGGCCGGTGCAGGTGACAGAGTCTGCCGCCGCAAAGACGGGGATGCCCAGCTCCTGGGCAACCGTCTGCACGCCCAGACCGCAGGCGATGGCAACAACAGCCTTTGTGCCTTCCGGGATCATAGCGGCCAGATTTTTCTGCGCCTTATAGCTGTTGCAGAGGAAATCTGCCCGGGCAGTGCCGGTGATGTTTTTGCCTTCTGCCAAAGCCAGGAACGCTTCCATTTCCGGCTCGGACAGGGTGTCGAATTCCTTGAAGCACTTATTGCAGGAAATCACGAAAATATCGTCGATCTCTGCCAGGAGCGCATTAAGCTCCTCTGCGGGCTTCAAGGCATACTTGGTGTAGTTTTCCACTGTTTCACCTTCCTTGATGTTATTAAATAAGGATAGTCGAACACAATATAACACAAATATTTTGAAAATTCTACCCCATTTTGCTTTTTTTCGGTAAATATTTTACGAAACCCCGGCGGCGGACAAGGAAAACGGAACAGGAGAACACAAAAATGGGTAAAAATTCCCCAAGAAAATTTCAAAATAAGGTTGAAATGAACCTAAATATGTGCTACAATGCAGGGTGACTATGGGCAAATTATGCCCATTTGATAAAATTTTCTCAATTCAGGAGGCGATTATGCCCCATACCATAGCAGTTGCCGGCAAGGGCGGCGTGGGTAAGACCACCACCTGCGGCATGATTATTGATTATTTGACTTCCACCGGTAAGACCCCGGTTTTGGTTGTAGATGCCGATGCCAACTCGAACCTCAACGAGGTTCTGGGGGTAGAGGCGGAGACCACCCTGGGCGCCATCCGGGAGGAAATGGCGCAGGCAGAGCTGAAAGGCACTGTGCCTGCCGGCATGACCAAAGCCGATTACGCATCTTTTAAGTTTGGTTCCGCCCTCATCGAGGAGGACGATTACGATATGCTCATCATGGGTCGCACCCAAGGCAAAGGCTGTTACTGCTATGTCAACGGTGTGCTGACCACGCTGGTGAATAAGTTTGCCAAGAACTACAAATATGTGGTGATGGACAACGAAGCCGGTCTGGAGCATGTGGCAAGAGGTACGCTGCCCAAGGTGGATACCATGCTGCTGATTTCCGATTGCTCCCGACGGGGTATTCAGGCGGCAGGTCGTGTTGCCGAGATGATCGGTGAGCTGGAGCTGAAGCCCGGCAGAATGGGTCTGATCGTCAACCGGGCGCCGGGTGGCCAGATTTCCGATGGCATCCGTGAGGAGATCGCCAATCAGGGTCTTACCTTGCTGGGCATTCTGCCCCAGGACGAGGATATTTACCGCTGCGACTCCGACGGCGAGCCCTCTGCCAAGCTGCCGGCAAACAACCCGGTGAAGCAGGCGCTGGCGAAGATCCTACAAAACCTGGGTATTTAATTGACAATGGACAATGGTCAATGGACAATGAAGGTGTGCCTGCGGCACGATTAAAATAATCGCCGGAGGCGATACCACAATTGTCAATTGTCAATTGTCAATTGTCCATTCGTTTTGTTAATAGTTAATAATTTTAAATTATTATATAAAAATTTACCAAGGGGGAAAACATCATGTCTTTTACACCTAAGACGGGCGCTTTCAACGGCAAGATCAATGCCGTAACTCTGGGTACCGGTGACAAGGCTATCGTCATCGGCGGTCAGAATGTGCTGCCCTTCTACACCTTCGATGCACCCATCGAGAATGCACCGAAGATCGGCGTCGAGATTTCCGACACCGCTGCCACTTGGGATGCTCCTGCGCTGAAGGAATTCTACGCCGGCTGCACCACCATGGCTGACTTTGCCAAGAAGGCAGAGACTATCGAGGGCGCTGATTTCATCGCTCTGAACTTCGAGTCCGCTGATCCCAACGGCAATGACCGCTCTGTTGAGGAGTGCGTTGCCGACGCCAAGGCTGTGGCCGAGGCTGTGGAGCTGCCCATCGTTGTGGTTGGCTGCAAGAACCTGGAGAAGGACGGCGAGCTGCTGTCCAAGATCGCTGAGGCTCTGCAGGGCAAGAACGTCCTGTGCA
>JAZRQK010000045.1:0-19399 GCA_045649665.1 Faecousia sp.
CCGCTTACCGGCACGCTGGTGCCTCCCTGCATTTCCCATGCTGCAGCGATTATCGAAGCGCTGCTGGCAGCTGAGCAGGGCGTTAAGAGCATTACCGTTGGTTACGGTCAGTGCGGCAACCTGCGTCAGGACGTGGCTGCCCTCCGCACTTTGGAGGAACTCACTGACGAGTACCTGAAGAAGTACGGCTACGACGATGTGGAAGTCACCACCGTTCTGCACCAGTGGATGGGCGGCTTCCCCGAGGACGAGGCAAAGGCGTTTGGTGTTATCTCCTCCGGCTCTCTGATCGCTGCGCTGAGCAAGGCGACCAAGGTTATCGTCAAGACTCCCCACGAGGCTGTGGGCATCCCCACCATGGAAGCAAACGCAGAGGGTCTGCGCTGCACCAAGCAGGTGGTCAACATGATGTACGAGCAGGTGCTGCAGTCCGCTGCAGTTGAGGAGGAAAAGGAAATCATCCGTCAGGAGACCCGTTGCATCGTGGACAAGTGCTTCGAGCTGGGTAACGGCGATATTGCCGTTGGTGTCTGCCGTGCTGTGGAAGCCGGTGTGCTGGATGTTCCCTTTGCACCTTGCCGCTACAATGCCGGCCTGATGCTGCCCTGCCGTGATAACAACGGTGCGATCCGTATCCTGAACATGGGCAACCTGCCTTTCACCCAGGATCTGAAGGATTTCCACGCTGCCAAGATCGAGGAGCGTGCAAAGTTTGAAAACCGTAAGCCTTCCTTCCAGATGGTCATTGACGATGTATATTCCATCGGCAAGGGTCGTTTGGTGGGCCGTCCCAGATATTAAGGAGAATTCAGAATGAAAATTATTGATGTTGTTTGCTCTGCCGGTCGCACCGGTTTCTACTTCGACGACCAGCGTGCTATCAAGCAGGGCGCAGGCCATGATGGCATGTTCTATGTTGGCAACCCCGTGACCGAGGGTTTCCGCAATGTGCGTATGGCCGGTGAGTCCATCTCCGTCATGCTGGTGCTGGAGGATGGTCAGGTCGCTTACGGCGACTGCGCAGCTGTGCAGTATTCCGGAGCAGGCGGACGTGACCCCTTGTTCCTGGCAGAGGATTTTATCCCTGTGATCGAGAAGTACATCAAGCCGACTCTGGTGGGCAAGGATGCTGATAACTTCCGTCAGATGGCTGCCGATATGGAAGCTATCGAAGTGGAGGGTAAGCGCCTGCACACTGCAATTCGCTACGGTGTTTCTCAGGCGCTGCTGGATGCAGTGGCAAAGGCAACCGGCCGTATGATGTGCGAAGTGGTGGCAGACGAGTATGGATGCACTGTTTCCGAGACCCCCATTGACATCTTTACCCAGTCCGGTGACGACCGTTACACCAACTCCGACAAAATGATCATCAAGGGCGCACAGGTGCTGCCCCATGCACTGATCAACAATGTAGAGGAGAAGCTGGGCAAGAAGGGTGAGAAGCTGGCAGAGTATGTAGCATGGCTGCGTGACCGTATCTTGGGCAATCGCACCGACGATTCCTACAACCCGGTGTTCCACATCGATGTCTACGGCACCATCGGCGCAATTTTCGGCAACAACAACTACACCGAAATGGCTGACTACATTGAGCAGCTGGGCAAGATCGCAAAGCCTTTCCACCTGCGTATCGAAGGTCCTATGGACTGCGACTGCGACCGCCAGACCCAGATCGAGGCGCTGGCAGGCCTGACCGCCGAGCTGGACAACCGTGGTTGTGATGTAGAGCTGGTGGCTGACGAGTGGTGCAACACCCTGGAGGACATCAAGCTGTTTGCTGACAACAAGGCAGGTCATATGGTGCAGATCAAGACTCCCGACTTGGGCGGCGTGAATAACACCATCGAGGCAGTTCTGTACTGCAAGGAAAAGGGTATGGGCGCATACCAGGGCGGTACTTGTAACGAGACCGACCGCAGCGCACAGGTCTGTGTCCACTGCGCTATGGCTACCCAGCCGGTGCAGATCCTGGCAAAGCCGGGTATGGGCGTTGACGAAGGCTACATGATCGTATATAACGAAATGAACCGTATCATGGCAATTCGTAAGGCAAAGAAAGCTGCCGGTAAATAACAGGAGGAAAGAAAATGGGTTATCAATATTGGAAATATGACAAGCTGGAAGCGCTGTGCAACGATGCATTCCAGAAGTTTGGCTTTAACGCTGACGAGGCAAAGATCATCTCTGATGTACTGCTGATGTCCGACCGTATCGGCATCGAGAGCCACGGCATGCAGAGAATGTACCGTTACTACAAATCCATTCAGAAGGGCATGATCAAGGTCGAGTCCAAGGGTAACGTGGTATTTGAAACACCCGTATCCGCAGTGATCGATGCTGAGGACGGCATGGGTCAGGTCGTGGGCCACAAGGCTATGAAAATGGCCATTGAGAAGGCCAAGAAGTCCGGTATGGCTATGGTTACCGTCCGTAACTCCAACCACTACGGTATTGCCGGCTACTACGCAAAGATGGCTTGCGAAGCAGGCTTTATCGGCATGTCCTTCACCAACACCAACGCAATCATGGTTCCCACCTACGGCCGCATGGCTATGCTGGGTACGAATCCCATTGCACTGGCAGTGCCTGCTGAGCCTTATGACTTCTTCTTTGACGCTTCCACCACCGTTGTCACCCGTGGCAAGCTGGAAGTTTACAACAAGAAGGGCGAGCCTCTGCACGACGGTTGGGCGCTGGACAAGAACGGCCATCCCTCCAACGATGCAGCTGACGTGTTGGACAACATCGCTGCTAAGAACGGCGGCGGTATCATGCCTTTGGGCGGCAGCACTGAGGATACCGGCAGCCATAAGGGTTACGGCTACGCTATGATGTGCGAGATCTTCTCCTCCATCATTTCCATGGGTACTACCTCCGATAAGACCGGCACCGGCGGCAAGGGCGGTATCTGCCATGGCTTCCTGGTCATTGATCCCAAGATCTTTGGCGATGCCGAGGCGATCAAGGCACACCTGTCTGACTACCTGCAGGCTCTGCGCAACTCTCCCAAGGCTGACGGCCAGCCTCGTATTTACACCCACGGCGAGAAGGAAGTGGAGGCTGAAAAGCAGCTGATGGAGAACGGTATTCCGGTAAACGACAACACCATGGTGGAAGTTTACGAGATGTGCCAGTACCTGAACATGGACTTTGCTAAGTATTTTGGTGATTATATTCCCGAGGCATCCGAGGGTTTCAAGTCCCCCGAGACATTTAAGTAATTGAGAGGAGAATGACTATGGATTACGCAAAGGAATCCCTGAAAAAGCACGCCGAATGGGGCGGCAAGATCGAAGTGATCAGCACCGTGCCCTGCCGCACCAAGGAGGATCTGTCCCTGGCATACACCCCCGGTGTTGCACAGCCCTGCCTGGAGATCCAGAAGGATGTTAACAAGTCTTATGAGCTGACTCGCCGCCATAATCTGTGCGCAGTTATTACTGACGGCACTGCTGTGCTGGGTCTGGGCGACATTGGCCCCGAGGCCGGTATGCCCGTTATGGAAGGTAAGTGCGCACTGTTCAAGGCATTTGCAGACGTGGATGCATTCCCTCTGTGCGTTAAGAGCAAGGATGTTGACGAGTTTGTCAACGCTGTCTACCTGATGTCCGGCTCTTTCGGCGGCATCAACCTGGAGGATATTTCCGCTCCCCGTTGCTTCGAGATCGAAAAGAAGCTGCAGGAAAAGTGTGATATTCCGATTTTCCACGACGACCAGCACGGCACTGCTGTTATCACGCTGGCAGGTCTGACCAACGCACTGAAGGTTGTGGGCAAAAAGAAGGAAGACGTTAAGGTGGTTACTTCCGGCGCAGGCGCTGCCGCTATCGCGATCGTGAAGCTGCTGCTCAGCGCTGGCTTTAAGAATGTGGTCATGACTGACCGTACCGGCGCTATTTACGCCGGTCGCGACGGTCTGAACTGGATCAAAGAGGAAATGGCACAGGTCACCAATCTGCAGAAGGAGCAGGGCAAGCTGGCTGATGTGATCAAGGGCGCTGATGTATTCATCGGTGTTTCCGCACCCGGCACTCTGACCACCGAGATGGTCAAGACCATGGCAAAGGATGCTATCGTCTTTGCTTGCGCTAACCCCGTGCCTGAGATTTTCCCCGAGGATGCAAAGGCGGGCGGCGCCCGTGTGATCTCCACCGGTCGTTCCGACTTCCCCAACCAGATCAACAATGTTCTGGCATTCCCCGGCATTTTCCGCGGTACATTCGACGTCCGTGCAAGCCGCATCAACGAGGAGATGAAGATGGCAGCCGCTATGGCACTGGCAAACCTGATCTCCGATGAGGAGCTGAACGAGGATTACATCATTCCTGCCGCATTTGACGAGCGTGTAGGCCCTGCAGTTGCTAAGGCAGTTGCTGAGGCTGCTCGTGCTACCGGCGTGGCTCGTATCTGAATATAGGAGCAGAGCAGATCGTTTGATCTGCTCTGTTTTCATACTTGCATTGACAGAATTTAGAAATATGGCTATACTATGCTCATAATATATTCTGAATGATTTGAATGAGCGATAGGTGTTAAGTGTATGGAAAAACGATTGCAAAAATTATGGTCGCTGTTTCTGACCTTTTTTAAGATCGGCGGCTTTACATTCGGCGGCGGTTACGCTATGATCCCGCTGATTCAGAAAGAAGCAGTGGAGCGCAAAGGCTGGATCACCGATGACGATATTCTGGAGATCATCGCCATTGCCGAATCTACCCCCGGTCCGATCGCGATCAATGCGGCGACTTTTGTGGGTTACCGTACTTGCGGCTTTTTCGGTGCAGCCTGCGCTACCTTGGGTGTTGTGCTGCCGTCGTTTGTGGTGATTCTGCTGATCTCCTATGTGCTGCAGCAGTTTCAGTCACTGAAGGTGGTGCAATATGCCTTTAACGGTATCCGTGTAGGCGTATTGGCGCTGCTTTTTAAGGCGCTTTGGACGATGTTCAAGAAAAGCCCCAAAGGCTGGGCGGCTTATGTGGTCATGGCAGGAGCGTTTTTGCTCACCGCTTTCCTGAAAGTCAACGTGCTGTATGTCATCATCGGCTGCGCAGTCTTTGGCTTGGTGACAGCGATGCTGGTGCAGAGGAGGGCGCAGAAATGATTTATCTGGAACTTTTCTGGACTTTCCTGACCATCGGCGCTTTCACATTCGGCGGTGGTTATGCGATGCTGCCGCTGATTCAGGAGCAGGTGGCTGCACGCTGGGGCGATGTGATCTCCAGCCAGGCAATGATCGATTTTATCGCAGTCAGCGAATCTACCCCCGGCCCCTTTGCGGTGAATATGGCGACTTATGTCGGTTCGCAGCTTGGTGGCGTTTTGGGTGCGCTCTGTGCCACCTTAGGCGTGGTTCTGCCCAGCTTTGTGATCATTCTGGTGGTGGCAAAATGCTATGACCGATTCCGGGAAAGCCGCATTGTCAAAGGCTGCATGTCCGGCTTGAAGCCTGCGGTGGTGGGTCTGATCGGTAACGCTGTGCTCAATGTACTGATGACAGTGTTTTTCTCCGGCGGTGTGCAAACTGCGGTTTTTGCCCAGGTCAGTTTCTACATTTACGGGGCGTTGTTTGTGGCAATGTTAGTGCTGGCATTCAAGAAAGTACATCCCATTATCATTATTTGTATTTCGGCGATTTTGGGTATTGCAGTGGGTTATTTGTTATAAAGAAACGGTGGGACTCCAATGGGTCCCACCGTAAAATTTTATTGCATACTTGAAAAAATTGGTGGAATTGTTATAATATAAGGTATCGTATCTGAAAAAGGAGGGATCTGCGGTGTCAGATAAAGTCAAAAAACGGGCAAGACCCAGTCCGACCCGTGTGATTGCCTTGACCTTTGCGGCCATCATTTTGGCGGGCGCAATACTGCTCAGTTTGCCGTTCGCATCCCGCAGCGGCCAGAGCTGCGGCTTCCTGCCGGCGCTGTTTACCGCAACATCTGCAACCTGTGTTACCGGCCTTGTGTTGTTTGACACATGGACACAGTGGAGCGGTTTTGGTCAGATTGTAATTCTGTGTATGATCGAGCTGGGCGGTCTTGGCTTTATGTCCGTGGCATCGCTGGTGGTATTTACGCTGCGCCGCAAGGTGGGACTGAAGCAGCGTATGCTGATGGCGCAGGCATTAAGCGTCAGTGAAATGGAGGGCGTCGTCCGGCTGCAGAAATGGGTACTGCTGGGCAGCTTGCTGATCCAGCTCACCGGCGCGCTGATTCTGCTGATTCGTTTCCTGCCGGAATACGGCATATCCCAGGCAGTGCGCTGGAGCGTGTTCCACAGTGTGTCCGCATTTTGTAATGCCGGTTTTGACATTACCGGCTCGGTAGCGCCCGGTGCGAACATGATCGTGTTTAACAATGACCCGGTGGTGTGTATCACGCTGATGGCGCTGATCGTGATCGGCGGTCTGGGTTTCTTTGTATGGGAAGATGTGGTTACCCAGCGTAGCTTTAAGAAGTTCAGCGTCTATACCAAGCTGGTGCTGGTGGCTTCTGCTGTTTTGATTTTTGGCGGCGCAGCGCTGATCGCTGTTTTGGAGTGGAACAATCCCGGAACATTGGGTAATATGCCGCTGCCTCAGAAAATCCTCAATGCCTTTTTCCAATCTGTCACGGTCAGAACTGCTGGTTTTACTTCTGTAGATCAGGCGGCGCTGACAGACGCAGGAAAAGCGGTGAGCATTTTTCTGATGTTCATCGGCGGCTCTTCCGGCTCAACTGCCGGCGGTATCAAGACAGTGACGGTGCTGGTGTTGATTCTGTTTGTTGTGTCCCGAGCAAGGGGGAGAAATACAGTGTCTGCATTCCACAGAACCATTCCCCAGGAAAAGATTATGGATGCGGCAACCATCGTCACCATCGTGGTGGGACTTGCCTTTGCCGGCGCCATCGTCGTAACGGCGACCTCTCCCGTGGGCTTTATCGATGCGCTGTTTGAAACCGCATCTGCCCTTGCTACGGTGGGATTGACTGCCGGTGTCACACCGCTGTTAAGCCTGCCGGCAAAAATTATGATTATTGTGTTTATGTATTTTGGACGGGTAGGCGTTCTGACCATCAGCCTTGGCTTCCTTATGGGAGATAAGGCGGAGGATCGAATCCGTTACGCATATACAAATCTTCTGATTGGATAGGAGAATGTTATGAAATCTTTTGTGATTGTAGGTTTAGGCCGATTTGGCACGCAGGCAGCGCTGCGGCTGTGTCAGCAGGGCTGCGAGGTTTTGGTAATCGACAACAGAAGCGAACTGGTGCAGCAGCTGAGCGATGATGTGACTCAGGCTGTGGTGGCAGATGCCCGGGATAAGGAAGTTCTCCGTGCCCTGGGCGTAAAGGATTTTGACTGCGCCATCGTCGCCATTGGCGATAGCTTGGCGGATTCGGTTCTGGCGACTATGAACCTGAAGGAACTGGGCGTGCCTTATATTGTTTGCAAGGCTTATGACGAGACCCACCGTCAGGTGCTGTCTAAGCTGGGCGCTGACCGGATCGTGATCCCGGAAAAAGAGCAGGCAGACCGGCTGGCAAAAAGCTTGTCCTCTGCCAATGTGCTGGACTATATCGAGCTTTCCGAGGACTTTGGTATTATCGAAGTGCCTGCCCCTGGCAAGTGGCAGGATAAGAGCCTGATCGAATTGAATGTCCGGGCAAAATTGGGTGTGAATATTCTGGCAGTTAAGCGCAGCGGTGAGATCACCGTGTCCCCGTCTGCAGACTTCCGGATAGCACAAGGCGATATTTTGGTAGTGCTTGGCGACAACGCAGCGCTGGAAGCCGTACAGAGGGTGTAATGGAACAGAGGATAACGGGGCGGAAGAATCCGCTTTTGCAGCAGGTGCGCCGTCTGGTGACCTCCAGAAAGGAACGGGAGGCGACCGGGCTGTTTGTAGCTGACGGCACAAAGTTGCTAGATGAGGCAATTAAGTGGTGGCCGGGTCTGGAAACGGTGATATTGTCCGATGGGGTTCAGGTGCAAGTGCCGCAGCATGTGCGTGTGGTGCGTGTTCCCGGGGATGTGATGGAATCGATTTCTCCTATGCAGACCCCCCAGGGTGCGCTGTTTTTGTGCCGACTGCCGGAGAAAAGAGAATTTGTCCCCACACCGGGTATGTTGCTGTTAGACGGCATCCAAGATCCGGGCAATCTGGGTACGATTTTGCGGACAGCGGATGCACTGGATATTCCGGTGGCGCTGTTAGAGGGCTGCGCTGACCCCTATAGCCATAAAGTGGTGCGTGCCAGCATGGGCGCAGTGTTCCGCAAGCCGGTCTATCAAACCACTTGGGAGCAAACGCAAAAGGCTTGCCTGGATGTGAACATTCCTGTGGCGGTGACAGCGTTGAGCGACCGGGCAGAGGATATTCGCAAGGCGGATATTTCCACTATGGCAGTAGTGATCGGCAGCGAAGGGCAGGGTGTCCGTAATGAAATTATGAGCTCTGCGCAAAAAGAATTGATTATTCCTATGAATCCCAACTGCGAATCCCTGAATGCAGCGGTGGCGGCAGCCATCGTCATGTGGCAAATGCAGTAAAGACAGAAAGAAGGGTTGGAAATGCTGGAACATTGGATATGGTATGCCATGCTGCCGAAGCTTAGTTTGCGGCAGAAGCATGCGCTGTTAGAGCAATTTTCTGACCCGGAGGAAATCTATCGCATCCCGGACTTCTCCGGGATGAAATCCCTGACACCGGATATGATGCAGGCGCTGGAGAATAAAGATATGTCTGCGGCCTATCAGGTAATGAATACCTGCCGGCAAAAACATATCGGCATTCTCACCTTGGGTATATCTGCTTATCCCTATCGGCTGCGGAATATCCATGATGCGCCGTTGGTATTATATTGCAGAGGCGAACTGCCGGAACTGGAAGCGCGTCCGGTGATCGGTGTGGTAGGTACGAGAAAGGCATCTGCCTACGGTATGCGTAATGCCCGGAAAATGTCCGCTGAAATTGCCGCTTGCGGCGGCATCGTGGTGTCCGGCGGCGCAGCGGGTATCGACACCATGGCGCTGGAGGGCGCTTTGGATGCCGGCGGTAAAGTGATCGCAGTTCTGGGCAACGGTGTGGATGTAGTCTATCCCAGAAACAACAAGGCGCTTTTTGAACGAATTACCCAAAACGGTTGCTTGCTGTCGGAGTATTTACCCGGCACAGAGCCGAAACCATGGCAGTTCCCGGAGCGAAACCGGATCATCAGCGGTATTGCAGACGGCGTATTCGTGGTGGAAGCGCCTCAGGTAAGCGGCGCATTGATCACGGCAAGAAGCGCCTTTGACCAGGGACGAGATGTTTTTGCAGTTCCCGGTAATATTGATATTCCCAACTATGCCGGCAGTAATGCTTTGCTGCAGGATTGTGCGGCGGCGGTACTATCAGGCTGGGATGTGATGAAAGCATACGCTGACCAGTATCCCGGCACCGTAGCCAAGCGAGAACCGCAGGTGCAAAAGGCGTATGAAAACAGTGTTGTCACCCAGCCGCTTCGGGTAGCGCAGGATCTGCAAATTCTCGGCTTGGAGGAACAGCCTGACAAAAAATACATTGACAATCCGACTGCCAAAGCTTATATTGACCTAGATGCGATCCTGCAAAAGCTGGATCCGGAGGAACAAAAGATCGTTTCCTGCTTGGGCGCAGAGCCCATTCCTGCGGAACAGATCATCGCCCAGGTGGAACTGCCTGCGGCGAAAGTACTTGGCATTTTGACAAAGCTTGCCTTAAAAGGTGTGGTAACAAACCATCCCGGCAGGCTGGTATCCCTGAAAAATCAGTAGTGGAGGCAACTATGGCAACCAATTTAGTTATTGTGGAGTCACCGTCCAAGGCAAAGACCATTGGTAAATACTTGGGCGCAGAATATACGGTTAAGGCAAGCATGGGTCACCTGCGTGACCTGCCTAAGAGCACCATGGGTGTGGATATTGAGAACGGATTTGCGCCGGAGTATGTCCCGCTGGAAGCCAAGACCGATATTATCAACGATCTGAAAAAAGCTGCCAAAAAGGCAGATAAAGTATATTTGGCAACTGACCCTGACCGTGAGGGTGAGGCGATCTCCTGGCATTTGAAGGAGCTTTTGAAGCTGCCGGATGACAAGACCTGCCGTGTGACTTTTAATGAGATCACACAAAAGGTGGTGCAGCAGTCTATCGAGAACCCCAGAGCCATCGACGAAGCGTTGGTGGATGCCCAGCAGGCAAGACGTGTGCTGGATCGCATTGTGGGTTATCAGCTTTCTCCGCTACTGTGGAAAAAGGTGCGCCGTGGTCTGTCTGCCGGCCGTGTGCAGTCTGTTGCCACCCGACTGGTGGTGGATCGCGAAAACGAGATCCGAAATTTCCAGGCAAAGGAATACTGGTCTATTGATGTGACCCTTGACCGCAAGGACAAGCCCGGTTCTTTCGTAGCACGCTATCATGGCGATACCAAAAAGCGTGAGCTTACCAACCAGGAGCAGACCGATGGTGTGATCCGGGATATTACCGGCAAAGCTTTTACCGTTACCAACGTGAAGCGTGCCGAGAAAAAGCGCAGCGCTGCGCCCCCGTTCACTACTTCTACTTTGCAGCAGGAAGCATCCCGCAAGCTGAATATGACCCCTAAGCGCACCATGGCTATCGCACAGCAGCTGTACGAAGGCGTGGATGTAGCAGGGGAGGGCACTTTGGGTCTGATCACCTATATGCGTACTGACTCTCTGCGCCTGTCTGATGAGGCTATGGCTGCTGCTGCGGACTTTATTAAGAATCGTTACGGCAAGGAATATTACTACGGTAAGTTCCATGTGTTTAAGACAAAAAATTCTGCGCAGGATGCCCATGAAGCTATCCGTCCTACCCATGTGGAGCTGGATCCGGAGCGTATTCAGGGCAGCTTGACCAAGGAGCAGTACCGTCTGTATAAGCTGATCTGGAGCCGTTTCCTGGCGTCCCAGATGGCAAATGCAGTGTATGACACAGTAGCCATCGATACAGAGTGCGCCGGTCATACTTTCCGTTCTACCCACCAGAGCATGACGTTCTCCGGCTTTATTGCCGTTTACGAAGAAGGCAAGGATGAGGACGAGGAAGTCAGTGGTTCTCCGCTGCCGGATCTGCAGGAGGGCGAGCAGGCTCTGCCTGTGGATATTCAGAAGGAGCAGCATTTCACCCAGCCGCCTGCCCGTTATACGGAAGCAACTCTGGTGAAAGCCATGGAAGAAAAGGGTGTTGGCCGTCCCTCTACCTACGCAACTATCGTGTCCACCATTCAGGATCGTGAGTATGTCAATAAAGTAGATAAGCGCCTTGCGCCCACCTCTTTGGGCGAGGTGGTAACCGGTCTGATGATGGAGCGTTTCCGTGACATCATCGATGTGGAATTTACCGCCAATATGGAAAGCCAGCTGGACGAAGTTGAAGAGGGTAAGCGTCAGTGGAAGGCGGTACTTTCTGAGTTCTACAAAAATTTCCATGAGCAGATGCAGGATGCAGAGGCAGCGCTGGAGGGTGTGCGTCTGAAAGTGCCGGATGAGGTCACAGAGGAAATTTGTGAGCTTTGCGGCAGAAATATGGTGGTCAAGATCGGTCGCTTCGGCAAGTTCCTGGCATGTCCCGGTTTCCCGGAGTGCACCAATACCAAGCCTATCGTGGAGAAAATGCCCGGCCGTTGCCCCAAGTGCGGCAGCACGATTCTGAAGCGCAAGTCCAAGCGTGGCTATGCCTACTACGGTTGCGAGCGTGGCGCAGACTGCGGCTTTATGAGCTGGGATGTACCCACAGCAGAGGATTGCCCCACCTGCGGACAGACCATGTTCAAGAAGTCCGGCAAGGGTCGCAATAAGCCTTTCTGCATTAACGAAACCTGCCCCAACTTCCTCCCCGAGGATAAGCGCGGCTACTATAAAAAAGCCGATAAGGCAGAGGCGGACGAGAAAAAGCCTGCAAAGAAAACCACCAAAAAGACAACAAAGAAAACTGGAGGCAAGAAGGCATGACAAAGGTAAAAGTCGTGGGCGCAGGACTGGCTGGCGCAGAGGCTGCATGGCAGCTGGCACAGCGGGGCGTGCAGGTGGAGCTGTACGAAATGAGACCTGCTAAGCGTTCTCCTGCACACCATACAGATGCCTTTGCCGAGCTTGTTTGCTCCAATTCTCTCCGTGGCGACCGGCTGGAAAATGCAGTAGGCCTTTTGAAAGAGGAACTGCGCCGGCTGGGCAGCCTGATCATGGAGTGCGCTGAGGCCACCCGTGTGGAGGCTGGCGGCTGTCTGGCGGTTGATCGTCACGGATTTTCTCAAATGGTGACGGATAAAATCCGGAATCACCCCAATATTACTGTGATTTCCCAGGAAGTGACGAAAGTGCCGGAAGGCCCGGTGATCATCGCTTCCGGTCCGCTGACCTCGGATGCGCTGTCCCAAGCCATCGGCGAGTATTTCGGCGGCGCAGAGCAGCTGCACTTCTTTGATGCGGCTGCACCGTTGGTTACAGCAGAGTCCATTGATATGGACAAGGCATGGTGGCAGTCCCGGTATGACCGTGGTACAGCGGATTATATCAACTGCGCTATGAACAAAGAGGAATACGATGCCTTTTTGCAGGCGCTGATCTCCGCTGAGGAGGCGGAAGTACACGGCTTCGAGGACAAGAATGTTTTTGAAGGCTGTATGCCCGTGGAGGTCATGGGTCGCCGTGGCTATGATACCCTGCGTTTCGGCCCGCTGAAGCCGGTGGGTCTTGTTGACCCCAAAACCGGCAAAGAGCCATATGCAGTTGTACAGCTTCGGCAGGACAATGCGGCAAAAAGTGTATTCAATCTGGTGGGCTTCCAGACCCACTTGAAATTCGGCGAGCAGAAGCGTGTGTTTTCCATGATCCCTGCGCTGGCAAATGCGGAGTTTGTGCGTTACGGTGTGATGCACCGCAATACATTCCTGCAATCGCCGAAACTGCTGGATCGGCACTATGCCGACCGCAGAGATCCTATGGTTGCTTTTGCCGGTCAGATGACCGGTGTGGAGGGCTATGTGGAAAGCGCCGCATCCGGATTTTTGGCGGCGGTCGCTATGGCCGCAAAGGTGAAAGGTCAGACCCCGGTGGAATTCCCCCAGGAAACCGCTATCGGTTCACTGGGTCTTTACATCAGCGACCCCCGGATCGAGCACTTCCAGCCTATGAATGTAAACTTTAGTATTATTGCGCCGCTGCAGCAGCGGATCCGCAAAAAAGCAGAGAAAAACCTTGCCATCGCTAACCGATCCCTGGAGATCATCGATCAGCTTGTGAGCAAGGTATGATAAAGAGGTGTAACCTATGAAGATCATTTTGGATGCCATGGGCGGTGACCATGCTCCTCAAGCGCCCGTGATGGGTGCTGTTCAGGCAGCAAAGAATTTTAATGCCCAGATTACGCTGGTTGGCAAAGGCGATCAGATCTTGGAGGTCATGCGTAAAAACGGAATTGCTGACCTGCCTGCCGGTATCGAGATCGCCAATGCAGAGGAAGTTGTGGATATGCATGACGATCCTGCCAATGTGATTCGCAAGAAGAAAAATTCCTCCATGGTGGTGGGTCTGAAAATGGTTGCCGACGGCGAGGGCGATGCTTTCGTTTCTGCCGGCTCTACCGGCGCACTGCTGTCCGGCGCAACCCTGGTGGTCAAGCGTGTCAAGGGTATCCGCCGTGCGGCTATGGGTCCCGTGATGCCCAATAAGGCCGGCGGCAAGACGGTGATTTTGGACTGCGGTGCCAATGCCGAATGTACAGCGGAATTCCTGCTGCAGTTTGGCTTGGTGGGCTCTTTGTATGCAAAGAAGTACTTAAATGTTGAAACCCCCAAGGTGGGACTTTTGAATATCGGCACCGAGGATTCTAAGGGAACACCCCTGCAGAAGGAAGCCTATGCTCTGCTGCAGGCTGCGGCTGAAAAGGGTCTATTAAACTTTGTGGGCAACGTGGAGGCAAGAGATGTGCCGCTGGGCGCAGTGGATGTGGTGGTCTGCGACGGCTTTGCCGGCAACGTGCTGCACAAATCCATCGAAGGCACTGCCATGTTCATGGGCAGTCTGATGATGCGCCGTATTTTCAAGCGCAATGCTTTGTCTGCCATCGGCTATCTGTTCTGTAAGCCGGGTGTGGATGAGGTCATGAAAATGCTGGACTACCGTGAGATCGGCGGCACCCAGTTCTTGGGTATCAAAAAGCCGGTGATCAAAGCCCACGGTTCGTCGGATGCGCTGGCATTCCGTAACGCAGTGCGGCAGGCAATGGATGCAGCTAAAAGCGATATTTCTGAGGAGCTGGAGCTTGGCCTGAAGGCGCTGGCTGATTTGGAGGAAAGTACCGATGATTAAGGATCTGGAGGAGGCCATTGGCTACCGTTTTCGCAATATTACACTGTTGCAAAATGCGTTATCCCATTCCTCTTACGCCAATGAGCGCTGGCACAACAGCTTGCTCAGCAACGAACGTCTTGAATTTCTGGGAGACTCTGTACTGGGCATGCTGGTGGCGGAATATCTATACCAAAACTTCCCGGATCGCCCGGAGGGCGAACTGACCCGTATGCGTGCGGACATGGTCTGCGAGCAGGCGCTGGCGCAGATCGCCAACACCATTGGACTGGGCGAGCATTTGCTGCTGGGTCACGGTGAGGACACCAGTGGTGGCAGAACGAGAGATTCTATTCTTGCTGATGCAGTGGAGTCTGTGATCGCTGCGTCCTATCTGGACGGCGGCATGGCGGCTGCGAAGCAATTTGTGGATCGATTTGTTTTGCACGATGTCCCGGTGCATACGTTCCACAATCAGGATTATAAGACGGCTTTGCAGGAGCTGGTACAGCAAAAGAAAAACCAGGTACTGACCTACGAATTGCTGGGTGAAACCGGCCCGGATCATAACAAGCAATTTGAAGTGGCGGTGCTGCTCAACGGTGGGCGGATCGGCGCCGGTGTTGGCAGCAGCAAAAAGCGTGCGGAGCAGGAGGCTGCCCGCTGCGCCTTGGAAAATTTGCAATAATAAGAAGGATGTGGAAATAATTTCCACATCCTTTTTCTGTGACGATTAACAGTTTTTTGATGGGATTGAATAAATCAATCCGGCAAAAGCTAAAGTGCTTGCAAAAGCTGTCGAAATAGGCTATAATACAGAAAACATGCGAGATAGGAGAGCTGCGCAATATGCAAACAGTAACAGAGAAAAGCCAGGCTATTCCTGAAAATATGGAAAATAATTATATTCCCCCGGTGCCAAAACCCGTCTATGAGGCTTGCAAGCGGATTTTTGATGTTGTGATGTCAGTGCTGGCATTGGTAGTGCTCAGTCCCATTTTGCTGATCGTGGCGATCCTCATTATGTGCGAGGACGGCGGCCCGGCGATCTATACATCTACTCGTCTGACCAAGAACGGCAGGGAATTTCAGATGTATAAGTTCCGCTCTATGTGTGTCAATGCCGAGGCACAGAAAAAGGATCTGCAGGATCAGAACGAGATGGTGGGTCCTGCCTTTAAGATGAAGGACGATCCTCGTGTCACTAAGATAGGCAAGTTTATCCGCAAGACCAGTATCGATGAACTGCCCCAGCTGGTGAACATTATCAAGGGCGATATGTCCATTATCGGCCCCAGACCGCCGCTGCCGGAGGAAGTTGCTCAGTATACACCGTATCAGATGCACCGGCTGGATGTGATCACCGGTCTTGCCTGCTACCATGAGTGCATGGGACGCAGCGACGATAAGGATTTTGACAAATGGGTGGAATCGGATCTGAAGTATATCCGGGAGCGCAGCTTCCTGACAGACCTGAATATCATATTCTGGACGATCAAGGTAGTTCTCACCGGAAAAGGCGCAATGTAATAGAAAAAAGCAGCTGACAATGTCAGCTGCTTTTTGCATAGTTTTCATTTGTTTGCGCATCCTATTTGCGGAGGGATGTACATGACAGAAAAGGAATACGGAAAATTAGTGCAGGATATGGCACCCAGATCGCCTATCATCAAGGACTGCCTGAACGCGTTTTGGATCGGCGGTCTGATCTGTGCCATCGGCCAGCTGATTATGAACGGCTATACCGCACTGGGTCTGGAAAAGACCGATGCCGGTACAGCTATGTCTATGACTTTGGTGGCGCTTTCGGCACTGCTCACCGGCTTTAGCTTGTACGACAACATCGCCAAATATGCCGGCGCCGGCACATTGGTACCGATCACCGGTTTTGCCAATGCCATTTCCGCCCCGGCCATCGAATTCAAAACCGAGGGTTTCATTCTGGGTGTCGGCGCAAAGATGTTTACGATAGCAGGACCTGTTATAGTATATGGTGTAAGTGCAAGTGTGGTATACGGATTAATTTATTGGATAACTACTTTATTCTAACAAAAAGGCTTGACCGATTGGTCAAGCCTTTTATACATTAGCTAGATCTGAATTTTCCGCATTTTTTACACTGCCCGTATTCATTTTTATTTAATGTTCCGCAGAGCCGACAAGACCAAACATCGGAATAAGAATGAGAAGGTTGTTTTTGTGCTGTAGATGTATTTATATAATTGGTATTAGTATCAGAAGTGTTTTTAAATGTATTTCCTTTGGTAAGTTGTAGCAAGGCAACATTTGCTGAAATTTTTGTATTTTGCACGACTGAAGCATTTGCGCCTGTATATAGTGCAAGAATATGATAAATGCAATATTCTAAAAAAGCAGGGAGTCCAAAAATTACAATAGAAATAAGGAAAGCGGGAAAGGCGAGCGCATCATCTATAGTATCAGCAACAGTGAACGTAATAGTTATGGTTAAGATAATTCCTACGATCGCAAGAACGATAAATATAATTTTTCCCCAAACCTCAATTAACTCTGCTAGTGTCCAGAGTTCAGAAGAAACTTTATCTGATTTTATGCAATCTTCAGGGGTTTGCGGTAGTGTATTTCGTGTATTGTTGTAAAACATGCTCATAATTTTATTTCTCCTTTAAATAAAAAATGCGCAGCCGAAGCTGCGCATGAAAAACGCAACTCCTGCTTGCGCCACACAAGTTTAACGATCCGCAAAGGGAAAGCCAAAATAGGAGAATGCGTTTTTACCGAAAGATAAAAACACTTTCCCCATACGGATCAAACTATAAACTTGTGTGGCAGGAATATTTTAGCACGACATTCCAAACAATGCAACAATTTTTTAAAATTGGGTCCTAATGGAACACGAAGTAATGGGTCCTAAGTTGACACAAGCAGAGGGTTTTATCCTCGGCGTTGGTGCAAAGATGTTCTCCTGTTGCGGTGCCCGGCGAATGTCCTCGGCGCTGGTGCGCCTTCGTCCTTCGCCGACCGCGGCCACTCGCTCAAGTTGCTTGGCTCCGCCACCGGCGGCGCTCCCATCGCTCCCCATCGCCGGACCCGTCATCATCTATGGCGTATCGGCTTCTGTAGTCTATGGGCTGATTTGTTGGCTCACAACTATCCTATAATGCAAGAAAACACAAATGAATATTGCAAGAACACATCCGTCGGTTATTTGATGGATGTGTTCTTACATAGAATTTACATATTGTTCTTTAAAATACGATATATCTATTGTATAATAAACAAAAAGACACACACGAGGAGGCGACATAAACATGGTATTGCGCATTGACGGGATTCAGTGTATTCCCTTTTGTAATGAATCGCTGCTCCAGATCATCAATAGATTAGGTGTGGACGGAAAGAAGCTGTCGGAACGGCCTTTGGCTGCAAAAATTGCGGGAGAAGTGTTTAATCTGAATTACATTCCGGTTCGTGATTCTGATTTAGGTGCGGATAGACCTTCCATTCGTGTGGCAATGGCAGCATCAAACGGAATCGTTCATTTGCTTAAAATTGGTGATCCGGCAGGCAGAGAAGTATATACCCGCACTGCTCAGTTTGTAATTTTTCTTGCACTGTCTCAATTATGGCCTAAAGCCAAAGCGTCGATGGATTGCACCTTGGGACCGGCATTGTATATCCATATCGAAAACGAACCGGATTTTTCTGTGGATAAACTGAAAGTTCAAATTCAGCAGATTGTAGAGCAAGATATTCCTTTGATCCGCAAAAGAATCGCAAAGGAGGACGCTATTAAGCTATTTACAGCCCAAGGACGGGAGGACCAAACAAGGCTTCTCCAGTGGAGAGATGCACCGCATTTCGATATTTATTCTTACGGTGATTTTGCGGACTATTATTACGGTGAATTGGCTCCCTCTACCGGGTATCTGCAAGTATGGGATATATTACCCATTGATGGCGGATTCTTGTTTGTATTCCCGGATGAGCTGGATGCAGATAAGCTCGGACAGTACCAGTCCATGCCCAATTTCTTCTCTGTATGCGCAGAAGGAGAACGGTGGGGACAGCTGATGCAATGCAGAACCGTTGCGGATCTGAATGAAATAACCCTATCCGGAAAACTGCGGGAATTGATCCGAGTCAATGAAGCACTCCATGAAAAGCGCTATGCCCAGGTTGCGGACATGATATGCGACCGTGGGTGCAAGGCGGTTATGCTTGCGGGCCCAAGCTCTTCTGGAAAGACGACATCTGCCAACCGTCTTGCTACACAGCTTCGTGTTCATGGAAAGAAACCTATCCTGATGGGCTTGGACGATTACTACATAGACCGGGATAAGTGTCCCGTTGGTCCGGATGGCAAGCTGGATTTAGAGCATATCAATACTATTGACACCGGGTTGTTTGGTGAGCACCTGCAAAGATTGCTTTCCGGCGAGACGGTGCAGATCCCTTGTTTTAATTTTATGACCGGCCGGCGGGAATGGCCGGAACATTATCTTCGGTTGGATGCAGATTCTGTGGTCATCGTCGAGGGCTTACATGCTTTGAACCCGGTATTGCTTCCCGAGATGCTACCAAAGGAACTGGTGTTCCGCATGTATGTCAGTCCCTTGCTGCCGCTGAATCTGGACGACCATAACCGCATACCCACATCCTATCTGCGCCTGTTACGCCGAAGTGTCAGAGATTATGAAACCCGTGGCGCTTCAATCCAAAGAACACTCGCTATGTGGGACAGTGTAAGAAATGGTGAGAAACGATGGATATTCCCATATCAGGAAAATGCGGATGTAATCTTCAACAGTTCCACGCTGTATGAACTGGCAGTTTTGAAGAAACATATATACCCGCTTCTTGCTGCGATCGGTCCTGAAGAAGAATGTTATGAGCAGGTTCGCGGAATGGTAAAGGTCCTCAATTATGTGATTGAAGCAGATGTTGATGATGAAATTCCGCCCACCAGCCTTGTTCGTGAGTTTGTCGGTGGAAATACTTATTATAAAAAGTGACACCAATGTATCCAAGTTGAAAATTTCCTCTTTTAATGTCAAACGATTGGAGGTATCGCTATGAAAATCCAATTTATCGGAGCGACCCAT
>JAZRQK010000046.1:0-100069 GCA_045649665.1 Faecousia sp.
ATATGTATTATACACATCAAATAGATAAGTGTCAATATGTTTTTGCAAAAAGATTATGAACTTTCCACCCACCCTGCATCCGTAACTCTTAAAAGAGCAGATATATAAAACGGATGCAAAGCGGTCGTTTTGGACTCGCTCTGCAACCGATTAACAACCGTTTAGTATTCGTTTAGCATTCGTTGTGCAACCGTTATTCATCCGAAAAGCACCCGCTAAACGACTGTAAAACAAGAATAAGTCTAACTATAAGAGAACCTAAAATAACAAAATATTTAATTATTCAAACACCTTTGTAGGACTGCTTCATATTCTTCTATTTTAGTGCATTACGACCTCAAACGAAGAGTTAATGATATCTGGATGATATATAACCCTTTCGTGAGGTGGGTCGTATTTCTTTGTCTTCTACACAATGAATAATGAGGAAAGAGGTGGACGGAAACAAAATCACTGCGAAACGGTATAAATGGTTCAAACCCATGGACTACAGTTCTCTTTTATGTTATAATGAGAACCGTAGAGAACAGATACATATGTTGGAAGGGATGTATCAAGTATGGTGCCCCGCAGTCTCTTCATTTCTCCGCCAATTGAATAATCAAATCTGTACCTAAAACTAAAAGATGCTCTGCCGTAAAAAGCAGAGCATCTTGGCTTTTTGCTGTCATATTGCTGTCATTAGCAAAATGAGAACTGTAAAATCCCTTGAAATCAGGGGTTTTCAGAGGTGTAGGATTATTCCCACTCGATGGTTCCTACGGGCTTGGGTGTCAAGTCCATCAGGACACGATTGATGCCCTCTACCTCGGAGGTGATACGGTTGACGATCTTATGCAGAACAGGGTAAGGAATCTCCTCCACCGTTGCAGTCATAGCGTCCTTTGTATTGATAGCACGGATGATGGCAGGCCAGCCTTCATAACGCATTTCGTTACGCACACCCACGCTCTTGATATCGGGAATTGCCACAAAGTACTGCCAGACCTTCTCTGCCAGGCCGCAGTTATCGAACTCCTCACGCAGGATCGCATCTGCCTCACGCAGTGCGTGCAGACGGTCACGGGTGATAGCGCCCAGGCAGCGGACACCCAGACCGGGGCGGGGGAACGGCTGACGGTAGACCATGCCATGGGGCAGACCCAACGCCTCGCCTACCACACGGACTTCGTCCTTGAACAGCAGCTTCACCGGCTCTACCAGCTCCATTGCCATATCCTCGGGCAGACCGCCCACGTTGTGGTGAGACTTCACCGGCTTGCCGCTTTCGGCAGCCTTGATAGACTCCAAAATATCGGGGTAGATCGTACCCTGCGCCAGGAAGGAAATGCCGTCCAGCTTGGCAGCCTCCTCGTCAAACACCTTAATAAACTCTGCGCCGATGATCTTGCGCTTGCGCTCCGGGTCGGACACACCAGCCAGCAGATCCAGGAAGCGGTCGGTAGCATCCACATAGATCAGGTTGGCATCCAGCTCCTTGCCAAACACCTCGATAACCTGCTCGCTCTCACCCTTACGCATCAGACCGTGGTTGACATGCACGCAGACCAGCTGCTTACCGATTGCCTTGATCAAAAGGGCAGCTACCACAGAGGAGTCTACACCGCCGGACAGTGCCAGCAGCACCTTCTTATCGCCTACCTGCGCGCGAATCTGCGCTACTTGCTCCGCAATAAATGCCTCTGCCTGTGCCTTGGTGGTAATACGCTCCATTGTCTCAGGACGAACATCGTATGCCATATAACATCCCTCCGAAAAATTTTTATACTTCATTATACATATATTTTTTTCTGTACGCAAGAAAAAATATCGCAAATCAGCGCTAAAATTGCAAAAATTTGCACGATTATTTTTGGTTAATATAGCACAAGTATCATGCAATACCAAAATCTGTGGAATATGGTGCGTTTGTTCAGTGCCGCATATCCCTGCGACAGATAATCGTCAAACTCCGCCACCTGCTACGCTGTCAACGTATGGTGGCTGAATTTTGCCATCATTGCCAGCTCCAGAAGCTCCGCATCCGGCCTTTGCTTCAAGATCGCCGACAAGCGAGTCACTTCCTGCCAGCGGGTAAGCGCCTGCCGGTTTGTATCGCCACGGCGCAACCGTTTTTTACGCAGGTGCAGCCGCAAACGCCGCTGCAGTACAAATACCGCGATCACCGCCAACACAGATAATACCACCCACAACGCCGTCATATCTATCTTCTGCTTTACGGGTTTCTTTGTGGGCGTATCCGGTCTGCTTTCCGTTGCAGCAGGCTCTGTTTCGTCCTGCGTTTGCGTAGTCGGTTCTGTTTCCGTTGGCTCTGTGGTCTGCTCCGTAGGTTGGGTAGGCTCTGCCTCACCTTCCGCCGGAGTAGCTTCCAGTATGGTCCAGCCATAGCCCGGCAGCCAATATTCTACCCAGGCATGGGAGTCGTCAGACTGTACCACTTTCGTTGTGCCACTGCGCAAGTCCGCCACATAGCCGGTCACATATCTCGCCGGAATACCGGCAGCCTGTAACAGCACCGCTGCGGATGTGGCGAAATGGACGCAGTATCCGGTATCGCTCTGCTCCAAAAACCACTTAGCGAAGTCATTTTCACCGCTGGGCATACGCTGGGTATAGGTGTTATAAGAAGCGCTGGCTCGCACATAGTCGCCGATGGCCTGCGCCTTATGATAATAGCTGACCATACCTTCCGTCAGTTCTGCCGCCAGCGGCTCTGCCCACTGCAGGACACTGTCGCTTAAGTGGGTATAGGATTTCATTTTCTCGGCATCGGCAAACCGCCAGGAATTTTCATTGGGGTAAAGCAGCGCAAAATATTCCTCGTCCGCTACCGGTTGGAAAGAGAAGGAATACTGGGACAGTTTTTTGTCGTTGGTCAGTCCCACGGTCATATACTGCAGATCCCGGCTGACAGTATTATAGGGCAAATACAGCATCTGATGGGCATACCGGGTGGAGATCACCACCTCGTATTTCGGCTCATTGGATGTTTGCCGCGGCCATTCCAGATCGCCGGTGCTGATGCCACTATCTGTCCAGCTAACACCGTCGTAGGTATCCAAGGCTCTCGCCCGGAGGTAAACCACACCATTCAGGTTGGAGCGGATACGCAAAATCTCCGCATAGTTGGTAATGCGATAGCCTACATTTTTCAGGTTCACCGACCGGCCATCGTTATCCGTGCCGGTGGTGCCGCTCTCCGTAAAGTAGGACACAATGGTGCGCACCGGCTCCATATTCATGATGGCATCCACCATGTCCTGGGCGGCATAATGACCGGTGTAGCGATCCTGAGGATTGGCGGCGAACATGATCAGCAGAGAAAGTGCCACTGGCAGCGCCAGCATGGCAGACAATCGATTGCCTTGGGTTTCATCCTGCCGCCGGGCGCTGTGGGTCAAAACCAACATCACCAGTCCCAAAAACAGAAAATACAGCCAAGGCATTTTCGGCACTCTGTCTGTCACCACCAAGCAAAGGGCAAAGGGCAGAAAACTAATCAGAAACGCCGGCAGCGCCGACTTTTTCCGGCAGATCGTCCACGCCACAGACAGTGCGATGATAACTGCCAGTACGCACAATGTCAGCGTGGGCTGCTCTGTGGGTGTGATCTTGCTTGACCACTCCAAAAACGTCCAGCCGTAAGCGCTGTAGTATTGTTGCAAGACGCTGATGCCCAGCGCCTTGATATTGGACAGCAGGTTTTCTGCCTGCCACAAATAACCCAGCAGCACTGCCCCTGCCCCCAAGGGAAGCAGACCCAGCTTCAGGGTATAGCACACACCGGCAACCACAGAGGCTGCCAGACAGCACCATGCGACAGCGCCCAAATCTACAGTCATATCAAATGCCGTGGCAAAACAAGCCACGGAGGACAAGCTCAACAAAAAAGCCAGTCCTGTGCCCCAAAGGGCAGAAACTGCTTGTTTACGCTTCATGGCTGTCACCTCCGATATGGTGCTGCCACAGCGCATCATCTTGTTTCTGCATTTCGTCGGCAGAGGCTGTCGGGCCTTCCAAAAGTTGCTGCAGACAAGCCTCCAAAGATGCCTTATCCGCAATCTGCGCCTGAACGGTACCGTTACCGGTGACACCCAGCACATCAAAGGACATCTGCTTTGCCAGCAGCTGTTCAGCCAGATAGGTCAGCTGACCCAATTTGCAATCCAGCTGTGCAGGTGTGCCGTTCAATGTCAAAGTCAGCAGGCGACCTTTTTGCACCGGCTCGATGGGCTCACGGTAAATAAACTTTCCGGTTTTGGCAGACATTTTCCAGTGCAGATTCCGCAGATCGTCACCGGGTCGGTAAAGCCGCAGATCGTGATTTTCGGAAAAACCGCCGCCGGGTTTGGGTCGCCACAAACTCACTGCCCGCTCCGCCAATATGGGCACCTGCTCCGTTGCCACCGGCTTGGGATAGATATATACCCGAGTCATACCGTCACGGTGCAAGCGCCGGCGGAACAGTCCCAGATAGTCATAAACATAGAATTTTTCCACGCTGACGCTCATAACGCCACAATGCTCCGTGGGAATCATCTCCCCCGGCTGTCCCACATAGGTAACATCTGACAGGCTATGGCGCAGTTTCAATTCGCAACGAATGGGCGGTGTGGGAAATTTGCACTGAAAATCCATAGCCGTTCGGGCAGGCATGCCCATGCGCAGAAATTTTGGGCAACGAAATTCCGCCCTCACCGTCAGCATGGCAGGCAAGCTCATGCACAAAGACAGCCAGGGCAGAACCAATATCATAAGCAGCAAAAGCCAGGAAAGCCACTGCTGGTACAATCCAAAAAACACAAGGCTTCCCAACAAAATCGTCAGGTAGCCGACCCTACGCCCCCGCATATTAGTGCAATTTCGGGGCAGCGACCTTAGTGAGCAAGGTCTGCAAGTGTTCCTCTGCGCTGCCTTGTACGCCGGGCGCAGTGTGGACACGGTGGGCAACGGTGATCACAAACACCTCTTGCACATCCTGGGGAACAACATAATCACGACCACGCAGGCATGCTACGGCCTTCGCCATGGCGATTACTGCCAAGGTCGCACGGGGACTGCCGCCCCGGAGCAAAGACTCACTGCGACGGGTAGCGTCCATCAGGTTTACCACATACTGGGCGATCTCCTGAGATACATGGGTCTGCGAAACCGCATCCTGCAGCTGCAGCAATGTCTGGGCATCCAGTACATTTTCCACTGTAGCCATGGGGTCTGCGCCTTGCCGCTGCAGAAGCATCGTCACCTCGTCCTTGGGTTGGGGATAACCCAAAGACAGGCGCACCATAAACCGATCCAACTGGCTGTCCGGCAAAAGCTGCGTACCGGCAGCGCCGGCAGGATTTTGGGTTGCGATCACCATAAAAGGCTTGGGCAGCGCATAGCTTTTGCCGTCTACTGTCACCTGTCCCTCCTCCATCGCCTCCAAAAGGGCAGACTGGGTTCGGGAGGTTGCACGGTTCAATTCATCCGCCAGCAACAGATTGCAAAGCACTGCGCCGGGACGGTATGTCAGTTCTCCGGTATCTTTATCCATTACCGAATAACCGGTGATATCAGAAGGCAGTACGTCCGGGGTAAACTGCATACGGTTATAACGCAGTCCCAACGCCCGGGAGAACGCCACTGCCATGGTGGTCTTGCCCACGCCGGGGATATCCTCCAGCAGAATGTTGCCGCCTGCCAGCATAGCTGCCATTGACCACATCAGCACCGAATCCTTCCCTACCACAGCTTTGCGCACTTGATTGAGCACTTTCTGCACGCCGGTAACGATCATAGGCTCCTTCATTTCCATGGGTTATCTCCGTTCTAACAAATAATTGACGGTTTCGATTTCTTTTCCATCTTGTATGTAGACTCTGCTGACCCGTCTGCTGACATCGCAGAGCTGCTCATAGGGGAAACTGTCTGCCATGGCGGACAAACGCTCCACAGAGATGATTTTGTCGCCGCTCTGACCCATGAGCACCACTTCTTCACCGGGCTGCACATCGGGAATTTCGGTCACATCCACCATAAACTGATCCATGCAAACTCTGCCCAAAATCGGCGCTTTCTTGCCCCGGATCAGTACATAAAACCGGTTGGAAAGGCTGCGGCGATAACCGTCGGCATAGCCGGCGGGAATCGTGGCGACCACAGTAGGCTGGGTGGTGGTATAGGTGCCGCCGTAGCTAACCTCTCTGTCCGCCTCCAGGGTCTTTACATAGCTGACCTTGGAATACCAGCTCATGGCAGGACGCAGCACCGGCATGTCCAGCTGGATCTGGGTAAAGGGATACACGCCATACAGAGCGATGCCTGCTCGCACCATCTCGTATTGACACACCCGACGAAGCGCGCCGGCGGAGTTGTCCAGATGACGAATGGGAATATCGATCATTCTTGCTTTGAGCATTTCATCAAAAGCGGCAAATCTTTCTGTCTGCTGCTCCGTCTTATCCAAATCGGGTTCGTCTGCAGTGGCGAAATGGCTAAATAAGCCCTCTGCATACAAACCGGGCAGCCGGGCAATTTCAGCGCACAGATCTGCCGCCGCTTCATCCGGCTGCATACCGATCCGACTCATGCCCGTATCCACCTTGAAGTGGATATAGGCAGTCTTATTCTGCTTTTGCGCCTCCAAAGACAGCTGCTTTGCCTCCTCCGGGTCGAACATGGCAACACGCAGGTTGTGTTCCACCACTTCCGGATAACATTCCACCGGCGTGTGACCCAACAGCAAAATAGGTAACGTGATTCCGGCATTTCGCAGTTCCAGCGCTTCCGCCACAGAGGAAACACCAAAGAAATCGCACTCATTTTCCAGCAAACGAGCCACCGGCACTGCGCCGTGACCGTAAGCATCTGCCTTCACCACCGCCATAACCGAGATACCGGCATGCTGACGAATGGCGCGGTAATTATGCAGGATCGCATCCAGATCAATCTTTGCGTATGTGTTAGAATACTTCATATTGCTCATCTCCGGCAATTTGATGTTTGGTTTATTATAGCAAATTTATACATAGATGTAAATAAAAAATCAGCGTTGTGGGCGATCCGCAACGCTGATTTTACAATTATTCCATAATTGTGCCGTCGGGGTTGAACAAGGGCAATTTTTCCAGATAGATAATATCCTCCCGCTCCTGGGCATCACCCTCCGCCAGAATTGCCATACGACCGGCAATGATACCTCCGGCTTTCTCCACCAGCGCCTCCAGTGCAGCCAAGCTCTCGCCGGTGGAAATCACATCGTCCACCACCAGGATCCGCTTACCCTTCATCAGTTCTGCATCGGCAGTGTCCAGATAGAGCTTTTGCTCCTTCTCGGTGGTGATAGACTTCACCACAGACTCAAACACGCCGGTCATATACAGCTTAGGGCCTTTCCGGGCAAGAAAATACTTGGGGGCATTTGCCTGCCGTGCCATCTCGTGTGCCAAGGGAATACCCTTTGCCTCTGCAGTAATAATATAATCATACTCCGGCGCACGCTTCAGCAGCTCCCGGGCGCAAGCCACGGTCAGTTCCTGGTCGCCAAAAATAACGAAACCGGCAATATACAGAGAATCTGTCACCTTGCAGATGGGTAATTCTCTCCACAGGCCTGCTACCTTCATACGATGTACCATAAGTAAATTCTCCCCTTCGAAAGTAATTTTCTTCTATTATACAACATCCCCATAAAATGTCAAATTACAGTTTATTTACTTGCCAAACGGGCAAAAAAACAGTATGATAAAAGAAAGCATTGTTGAAAGGATGTGGCTGCTGTGAATATCATAGAAGCACGGGAAGAATATCAGCTGGCACTGAAGGCCGGTCAGAAAGAAGCCAAGGCTTTTTTATCCAAAGGTCTTGACTCCTCCCCCGCCGTTTTGGAGAATATTCTTGCCGATGCAGCTACGGAATCCAGCATCGATATTGGCTTGATCGAGATTCCCGCAGAGCGGATCGTCGGCACAAACACCGCCGGTCGTACCGCTGCCCTCTCACCCAACTTTTTACCCCTTTTGAGTGAGGACAGCGAGTTTGCCCACAAGTGGATCATGCTCTGTCAGGATCATTTGGGCGACGAGGGCATTCGTGACCCCATCGTCTGCTTTGAATATTTAGGCAACTTCTATGTGCAGGAAGGCAACAAGCGAGTCAGCGTGCTGCGCCATTTCGGCGCTGCCAAAATTCCCGGCTATGTGACACGGATCATGCCTGCTATTTCTGACGACCCGCAAATCGTTGCCTACTACGAATTTTTGGAATTCTACAAGGCCGCCGGCATTTACGATATTCAGTTCCGGCAACCCGGCGACTATGCCAAGCTTTTGTCTTTCCTGGGAAAAGAGCCGGGAGATGTGTGGTCAGAACGGGAGCAAAAAACGTTCCGGGCATATTTCCAATACTTCCGGGAGGCTTTTGCCGCCTGCAAGGGTGAATCCCTGGATCTTTTGCCGGAGGAGGCGCTGCTGCTGTGGCTGCGGGTCTACCCCTTCCATGACTTGGGTGAACTGTCCGCCGGCGAGCTGAAAAAAGCCATGTCCGGACTGTGGGAGGATCTGGTGTCCATTTCTCAAGATGAACCGGTGCAGATGGAAACAGAGCCTGCTCCGGAAAGCAAGACCGGCATTTTCAGCATGCTGCTCCCCACCCCGGAACATGTGAATGTGGCATTTGTCCACACCCGTGAGCCGTCCATCAGTCCCTGGATCATGGGACACGAGCAGGGCGCAGAATATCTGCAAAGCGTATTCCCTCAGCAAGTAACTGTCCGCTCTTATTACCATGCAGACACCCCGGAGCTGGCGGAAGAAATTTTGGACGAAGCGGTTGCCGACGGTGCAGACGTGGTCTTTACCACCACGCCCCAGTTAGGCCGCCCCACTTTGAAGGCGGCGGTAAAGCATCCCAAAGTTCGCTTCTTGAACTGCTCCGTGGATGCGCCCTATTCCAGCGTGCGTACCTACTACAGCCGTATTTTTGAGGGCAAATTTATTACCGGCGCCATCGCCGGTGCCATCTCCAAGGACGACACTATCGGTTATATCGGCTCCAACCCTATTTTCGGTGTGCCTGCCTCTATCAACGCATTTGCATTGGGCGCACAGCTGACCAACCCCCGAGCAAAGATCGCTTTGCGCTGGTCCTGCCAGGCAGGCAACCCGGTGGAGGACTTTTTGAATGCCGGCATCCGGGTGGTGTCCAACCGTGATCTGCCTACACCGGATCAGAAACAGCTGGAATACGGCACTTACGGCACATATATCATCGAGCAAGACGGTTCGCTGCTGCACTTAGGTTCTCCCTGCTGGATGTGGGGCAAGCTCTATGAGCATATAATCCAATCCATTTTAAGTGGCACTTGGGATACCGGTATCGATTCTGCCAAAGCGGTTAACTACTGGTGGGGTATGGACAGCGGCGCCATCGATGTGACCTTGTCCGAACATCTGCCGGAAAGCCTGGTTTATCTGGCGGACATTCTCCGCCGTGGTCTGCAGGACGGCACCATCGATCCTTTCCGCCGCCGCTTGGTCGCCCAGGACGGCACTGTGATGAACGACGGTACACGGACACTGACAGCGGAGGAATTGCTGCACATGGACTGGCTGTGTGAAAACGTGGATGGTGAGATACCCGCATTTGACACCCTGCTGCCCTACGCCCAGCCTATGGTGCGTGAATTGGGCATTTACAGAGATACCATTCCCATGGAAAAGGAGGGAACGCTGTGAAAATTCTGGCATTAAGCGACGAGGAATATCCCGGTTTTTACGAGTACTACACCCCCGGAAAACTACGGGAATATGACCTGATCATCTCCTGCGGCGATTTGCGTGCCAGCTACCTGTCCTTTATCGTCACCGTCGCCCGGGCGCCGCTGATGTATGTACACGGCAATCATGACGCAAGCTATACTCAGAATCCGCCGGAGGGCTGCGACTGCATCGATGACGAAATCGTGGTGTATAACGGCTTGCGGATTTTAGGTCTGGGCGGCTGTGTCATGTACCGTCCCGGCGCACACCAATATACAGAAAGACAAATGCAAAAGCGCATCCGCAAACTGCGCTGGAAACTGTGGCGGCACAAGGGCGTGGACATCGTAGTAACCCATGCGCCCCCCAAGGGTGTCGGCGACATGGATGATATCGCCCACCGTGGATTTGAGTCCCTGCTGAAGCTGATCGACAAGTACCACCCCCAGTATCTGCTGCATGGACATACCCATTTAGGCTACGGCACGGATCAGACCCGTGTCCGGGAATACAATGGCACAAAGGTCATCAATGTTTGTCAGAAATATGTGCTGGAAATTCCCGAGGAGCAACTGACAAAACCGTAAATTTCAGTTTATCGGCGAGTTTCAAATTGACGCACATCTTGTCATTCCGAGCGTAGTCGAGGAATCTACGCACAGAAAAGCTGCTTAGCAATAACGATGATGCGTAGATCCTTCGACTCGCTATGCTCGCTCAGGATGACAAGTCATTGGGAAATTTGGCGGCGCGTCAAATGGTAATTTGAACACATTGGAAAGAAGGTTTCATTATGTTTGAAGGCTTCTCCCCGGAAACCGTGGATTTCCTTTGGGGTATCCGGCTGAATAACAACCGGGAATGGTTTTTGGAAAACAAAAAGAATTATGTAAACTACCTGTATGAGCCGATGAAAGCCTTGGGCAAAGATCTGTTCCAGCCCTTTCTGGACAAACCCGGTAACCTGCTGAAAGTCAGCCGTATCTACCGGGATGCCCGGAAGCATCACCCCCTGCCCTACAAGGAAAGCCTTTGGATCTGTATCCGGCAGGATGTGCAGTGGTGGGCGGAAAATCCTTGTCTGTACTTCGAAATCTGCCCGGAGGGTGTCAGCTACGGCTTTGTCTTATGGCGCCCCCGCCCGGCGACTATGGAAAAAATCCGTCAACGGATCGCCGAAAAACCCGACGAATTTATAAAGCTTATCCGGCAGACCGAAAAAGCCACCGGCATACCCATATCCGCCGACGTGTACAAGCGGCCAAAGCCTGCGCCCACAGCGGAGCTGGAACGGTTCTACCAGTGGCGGGGCAGCATCGGCTGCGTTGTCACAGAGCCGGTCAGCCCCGATATATTCGGAGCGGAACTGGGCGAGCGTGCCGGTAAATTCATCGAAAAGCTGATTCCCCTATACGAATACTTCAATCAATTCTGCGTATAAAAAGCGCCGTCAGCAGACGGCGCTTTTCTTTATGTAGGCAGACAAATCATCCACTGATCTCGTCAAATCTTTGTATGCTTTATCTGCCTTTATTTCGTATCATTCCGGCGATACACTTGACAGAAAACACGCGTCTTTTCTGTCCGGCAATAGCTTGCCACAGTTTCAGCTATCTATGCGCAGATAATATCTGTAAAATTATGCATTTTTTTGTAAAAAAATTAAAGACAATTCTAAAAAACAGTGATATAATACGATTGGTCTTATAAATTTTTCGATAATTCAAACTCCACTCCGAAAGGTTGGAATGATATGTCTATTGTCAATATTATCAATCTGTTAGGCGGCCTGGGTTTCTTTCTGTTCGGCATGTCCCTTTTGGGCGAAGGCCTGAAGCGTGTAGCCGGCAGTAAGCTGGAATCATTTCTCAGCCGGCTGACCTCTACCACCTTCAAGGGTGTGCTTCTTGGCACGCTGGTAACTGCCGTGATTCAGTCGTCCTCGGCGACTACGGTTATGGTGGTTGGCTTCGTAAACTCCGGCATTATGAAGCTGGCAAATGCCATCGGCATTATCATGGGTGCCAACATCGGTACCACCGCCACCGGCTGGATCCTGGTGCTGGCAGGTGTGGAAGGCAGCGGTCCTTTCTCCTCTGCCACCATGTTCGCTTTGGTTGCATTTATCGGTATTATTCTGTATTTCTTCTGCAAAAAAGCAAACCAGAAAAATATCGGCATGATCATGCTGGCTTTCTCTGTTCTCATGAGCGGCATGCAGTCCATGAGTGCCGCCATGGCGCCCCTGAAAACCAGCCCTTTCTTTTTGGACTTCATCTCCGCCGTTTCCAATCCCCTGGTTTCCATACTGGTGGGCGTGGTGGTCACTGCCATCATTCAGAGCTGCTCTGCCTCTATCGGTATTCTGCAGGCGCTGTCCGTCACCGGTGTTATCAGCTATGACGTTGCCATCCCCATGGTCATCGGCATGTGTATCGGCGCTTGTGTGCCGGTTCTGATCTCCGCCATCGGCGCAAATGTAAACGGCAAGCGTGCTGCCTTTGTGTATCTGTATTTTAACCTGATGGGCGCTGCGATCCTGATGGCCGGTTTTTATGTGGTCAACGCTTTCATGCACTTTGCGATCATGGATCAAACCGCTACCAGCATCGGCATTGCCATCGTCAATACCATCTTTAAGATATCTGCAACGGTTATTCTGGCGCCTATGGCAGGCTTGGTGGAAAAGCTGGCTGTGGTTACCATCAAGGAGAAAAAGGGCGCAGAGGATGACGAGTACGAGGAAAACCTGCTGGATGAACGTTTCCTCGACTATCCCCCGCTGGCTTTGGAGCAGAGTGGCCGTGCCATCGATCAGATGGTGCACGCAGCTTTCAAGAATCTGAAAAAGTCCACCGATCTGCTGCATGAATTCAATCAGGAAAAGTATGATAAGATCATGTCCCGGGAGGACTTTGTAGACCGTTACGAGGACGCTTTGGGCGCATATCTTGTCCATATCAATGCCAAGGAGCTTTCCGACAAAGAATCCCAAACCACTGCCCGTTATCTGGCATGCCTGACCAATGTGGAGCGTATCTCCGACCACGCTGTGAACCTGGCAGATCTGGGCAAGGAACTGGCAGAAAAGAAGATTCGTTTCTCCACGCAGGCAGAGGCAGAACTGATAAACTGTGTCAATGCTGTGCTGGAAATTTTGGACATCACCCAAAAAGCTTTGCAAGAAAACAACCCGGAGCTGGCAAAGACCGTAGAGCCTCTGGAGGAGATCATCGACATCCTCACCAAACAGAGCAAGGCCAAGCATATCCAGCGTATCCAGGAGGGCAACTGCACCCTGGAATTGGGTTTTGTGTTTAATGATTATCTGCAGAACATCGAGCGTGTGGCTGACCACTGCTCCAATATCGCTGTGTCGGTGCTGGAATCTGCAAACGCTGATATCCATGCCCACGGTTATCTGCGTTCTATCAAGGAAACCACAGATCCCCAGTATCAAGAACTGCTCACCGGCTTTGCGGAAAAATATTACATTCAGCTGACAAAATAATACATAGGAAGCACCGGCCCTGTGGGCCGGTGCTTTTTGCATATATTGGCTTTACAACCACCTGCACAAAAAACATAATAAGACCGAGGTGATTTTATGGAGTGGAAAAACATTGAAGCCTATATTGAAAACAATCAAGCCGGAACAACGCACACAGCCGCTCCGGTAAATGGAATTTATGTTTTTCCATTTTTTGCGCAGTTTTCCGCAAAGTAACACTTATATTTCTTTTTTCATTGGCAAAGCTATGGTTGCGGCGGAAAAAACCGCAAAAAGTCCTCAAACATAGATGCCGGGAAGCTTCTGCTGCCCCGTATCTGCGTTGAGGGCAGCAGAAAAGGAGAAGAAGTTATGAAGAACAATCAGATCAATGTTCCCCAGGCAAAGGCCGCTATGGAGCAGTTCAAGATGCAGGCTGCTCAGGAAGTCGGTGTTAACCTGACCAACGGTTACAACGGTCACCTGACCTCTCGTGAGGCTGGTTCCGTGGGCGGCCAGATGGTCAAAAAGATGATCGAAGCTTACGAGCAGGGCATGCAGTAATGCCCCGGGAAGTGCATTGCGCACTTCCTGTACATAGACTTGAAAAACCATGCCGGGTATGCTATGATAGGTCTATCCATCATAGGAGGCTATTTTATGCATATCTATGAATCCGGCGAAATGTATTTGGAAACCATTCATGTGCTGCTAAAAACCAACGGCACCGTCCGCAGCGTGGATATCAGTGAGCACATGGGTTACTCCAAACCCAGCGTCAGCCGTGCAGTGGGTCTATTAAAAAACGGCGGCTATATCGTAGTGGATGCCGACGGCTATATCACACTGACCGATGCCGGTGTGCAGGTTGCGGAAAAAATTTACGAGCGGCACACTGTTTTAAGCCGTATGCTCATGGCATTGGGTGTCAGCGAGGCAGTGGCATCGGAGGATGCCTGCAAGCTGGAACATGCCATCAGTGATGAATCCTTTGAGGCTATTAAGCGGCATTTGGAAAAATTGAAATAAGCAATCCCCCGGGTGCGGACACCCGGGGGATTTTACATAACCGTAGATAGAAAACAATATTGCGCAGGGACACACCTAGGTGTCTCTGTTCATTTATCGCAAATCATTTATAATCCATTGACCTCTGCGTTTTATGACACTGCCAACCAAAGTAAATCCAGCTTTTTCCGCGCCTCTAATAGATGCTGTATTTTCTTTATCTATCAGCAAGAAGTAATCCTTATACCAATCCGTGGATCGAATATACCGTAGTACAGCAGGATAAATACCACGACCTCTGAAATTCGGATATGTAACACAAGGTCCAATTTCCACAGATGTTTTTTTAAGAAACGGGAACTTATAACATACGCCCATCATACGGCTTATATGCATAATCGTACCGTCACTATCAAGAACAATAACCTTTCTAAACCTCCCACCTGTTATGAAATAACGTGCATAATCCCACCGTGTTAAGTACTTTCGATCCTCCATGCACATAGTAATTATCTTTATCGTACCTTCTTTTAGTGGCTCCCAACCATCACTACGTGTAGCATGATATAAATATACCACATTGCTTCCCCCCTAATACCAAATTAATTTCAGCGCATAAAACCTTTATGTGCCGTCCATTATTAGAATACTTTAGTATTTTATTAATGTCAATAGTTAAGCGATAATAGTATTGCTAAAATTGACAAGAGGGGTTGCACTATGTTAGGTAAACGAATCAACGAACTGCGAATAGCATTTGGCTGGAACCAAGTACAGTTGGCGCAAAAATTGAACATTTCCAAGCAAACAGTTTCTAACTGGGAAAACGAAAACATTCAACCGTCTATCGAAATGCTTATCCGTTTGGCAAAGCTTTTTCGCGTATCTACGGATTATCTCCTTGGTCTGGACAATTCACAGACAATTAATGTTGATGGAGTGCCTGTTAGCTTTGTTGCACATATCGCACAAATTGTTGAGGAATACAAGCAGAAATAAAAAACAGCGGAGTAAACTCCGCTGTTTTTTGTGTTTCCGTTATCGTCCAAAGACCTGCATGCATATAACATCCCCCGGGTGAGAATGAACAGAACACCCGGGGGATTGATTTATTTTTCGATCTGCGCTACAAACGCTGCACGGTCGGCTGCGCCGTAGAATGCAGAGCCAGCCACCAGCACATCTGCGCCGTTTGCCTTGCAGATTTCCGCTGTGGTCAAGTCTACACCGCCGTCCACCTCCAGGTGGCAAGCAGGATTCACCTCGTCCAGCATCTGCCGAATCTGCTTCAATTTGGGCATCATATGCTCCATAAACTTCTGACCGCCGAAACCCGGCTCCACCGTCATCACCAGCACCAGCTCCACCTTATCCAGATAGGGTGCGATTGCCTCTGCAGGGGTGTTGGGTTTGATCACGATACCCGGCTTGACACCGTGGCTGCGAATCAGCTCCAGCGTCTTATGGATATTCTCCGGGGTATCTGCCTCCACATGGATGGTCAGATAATCTGCGCCGGCCTTGCAGAATTCCTCTGCGTACTTAATAGGCGTATCGATCATCAGGTGCACGTCCAGCACCAGATCGGTGATCTTGCGCATAGACTTGACCCAGGCATAGCCAAAAGACATATTGGGCACAAAATGACCGTCCATAATATCCACGTGCAGCCACTTGGCGCCGTCGGCCTTGGTCTGATCCATATCCGCATGGAAGTGCATATAATCTGCAGACAAAATTGAGGGGGAAAGAATCGCCATTTTAATATCCTCACCATTCTCTAGTTTACATAATATTGTTGATTGCCAAAGCAACCTGATACAGTGTGCAGAATCTGCGGTACTTGCGCTCCAGCCGTTCTGAGGGGTTGGGCTCGTACTGCATCTGCATTTCCACACAGTAGTCCACTGCCTGCTGTAAGCTATGGAATCTGCCGTCGGAAACTGCGCAGATCATGGCTGCGCCCAGACATGCCGCCTCTTTTTCCTTGGGGATTCGCACCGGCAGACCGGTAATGTCCGCCTGCATCTGACACCAGATAGGACTTTTTGCACCGCCGCCGGTGGCGACGATAGCCGTAGGCTGCACGCCCTTTTGGGCGATATGCTCGCAGTTTTTCCGCAGCACAAAGCTGACGCCCTCCATCACTGCGCCAGCCATATCGATGGCATCATGCTCCTGCCGCAGACCCCAGAATGTACCGGTTGCCTCTGCATCAAACTCCGGCGCATTGGTACCTACCAGATACGGCAGGAAAAGCAGCTCGTTGGGCTTGCGCTGGGCAAGCTGGGCATTCATTTCATCATAGTCCGCCTGCATGCAGTTGCGCTTAAACCACTCCAGGCTGACACCGCCGCTTTCTGCAACCGGCAGCATCACATAAGTATCCGGCAAGAAACCGTAGTGCATAGCGTTGCCGCAGCTTTTTGGGGTCGGCTGACCGCACATAGTGGCCATTGCCATTACCGTACCGGTGGATAGGGTAATGCCGCCGGGGGTAATGTTGCCCGTACCGATCATACCGGCAAAGTGATCCAGCGTACCCACATTGACCTTGGTATTCTCAGACACCTTCAGCTGTTGGGCAACCTCCGGCAGCAAACTGCCGGCTACTGTGCAAGGCTCGCACAACTTGGGCAGCTGCTTTTCGGTGATGCCGATGGTTTCCAGCATCTCCTGCCAGTAACACTTGTTGTAAATATCAAAGTAGAAGCTGAATGTAGCGATGGACATATCGCTCAGTTTCTTGCCGGTGAGGCAATACACAATATAGTCCTTCAACAACATATAGCAGTCTGCATTTTCAAATACTTCCGGCTTATGCTTACGCAGCCATGCGATCTTGGTTGCCGGCCATGTGGGCAGTACTGCCATCTGTCCGGTGATGGCCTCGCAGTAGCGGGGGCCAAACACTTTGCTCAGTTCCTCACATTCCTCGGTAGAACGCTCGTCCATCCAGGAAATGGCGTTCATCAGCGGTCTGCCGTGGCGACCCAATACTACCAAAGATTCCGCCTGACCGGTAAATGCGATCTGCTGGATATTCTGTACATGGTTTTCCTCCACCATATCCGCCAGCAGATCCAAAAGATCCCGGTAATAGGCATAAGCATCAAACTCCACAAAGCCGTTTTCCCGGATGTAATTCACCGGGCGGCTCTGCCGGTCGATCAGGTTAAAATTCTTGTCATAGATAGCAGCTTTGATATTGGTGCTGCCCAAGTCTATACCAACATACATACTTACCCTCCTGCGGCGGGAATTTACAGCGCCTTGTTGTTCAGTCTTTCACCCACGGCGCCGCCGGGATGGATCAGGGCAAACTGCTCTGCCTGATAGCCGGTCTGCTCGATCATAGCCGCCTGCAGCGCATGGAAAATCATACACAATGCGGTGGTGGAAGTGGTGCCTTGGGCATTCCACTTGTCAGTCTCCCGGTTGACATGCTGCTTCAGCACCACATCTGCCGCCTGGGCAAGGGGAGATTCCAGATTCTCGGTGACGGTGATGATCTTAACGCCCTTTGCCTTGCAGATGTCCACGATGGGCAGCAGCTCCTTGGTCTTGCCGCCACGGGAGGCAAACAGCATCACATCGCCCTCCTGAATAAAACCGGTTGCGCCGTGAACTGCCTCTGCCGGGCTGATAAACCGGGCAGGACGCTCGATGCAGCACATCAGGTGGGCAAAATGCTGGCAGATAATACCGGAGTGACCGCTGCCGGCTGCGCCGATGCGAGGTGCGTTGCACAGCAGTTCCACTGCCTTGGCAAACTGCTCGTCATCGAAGTAGTCCTTCATTTCCGTAATGCACTGTGCCTCAATGTCATAAGCCGCTTTTGCAGCTGCGATTGCTTCCTTAGTTACCATAGTTCCTTCCTCCTTTTGCGTTACCTTGATTGTACTATTTTTCCTGGCGCTTTGCAAGGCATAAATTGACATTTTCTTGCAAACATGGGGCAAATGGTGTTGACGGCGCAAAGTGCAGTTGATATAATATATAAGAATTATTGCGGAAGGAGAATTTCCTATGACCAACATTAAAGCACCGTTTTTTGAGATCGGTCCCAAGTCTTACCTCTACGGCGACGAGATTCTGGAGCTGGCAAAGGCTGCAGATGCAGCATCCAAGAAGTATGATGTGGACATCATCTTCACCTGCCCCGTGGTGGACATTCGCCGGGTAAAGGAGAACACCCAGCGTATCCACGTGTTTGCGCCCCACATGGACCCCATTCCCGTGGGCCGTGGTCTGGCTGACATTCTGCCCGAGAGTCTGGTGGCTGCCGGCGCAGAGGGCGTTATGCTGAACCATGTGGAAAAGCCCCTGACCTTCGAGGTGCTGGCTGAAACCATCAAGCGCGCCGAGGAAGTGGGTCTGACCACCATTGTCTGCGCAGACTCCGAGGCGGACGCTTCCAAGATCGCTACCCTGAACCCCGATATTATTGTGGCAGAGCCTTCTGCTCTCATCGGTACCGGCGTCAGCGTGGGTCCCGAGTATGTAGAAGCTGCCACCAAGTGCGTCAAGGACGTTAACCCCGACATTCTGGTGCTCACCGCAGCCGGCATTGCCGGTGGCGAGGATGTATACAACACCATTATCGCCGGCGCTGATGCTACCGGTTCTTCTTCCGGTGTTGCCAAGGCTGCTGACCGTGCCGCTATGGTGGACGAGATGATCGCCGCCTGCCGCAAGGCTTGGGACGCTCGCCACGCTTAATTTATAATTTCATTTATTTACATATCAGGAGGAAACTAAAATGGATTTTAAAGTTGTACAGAAAGAGATCGAGCTGCAGTCCCGCGGTTGGATCCCCACCTTCCATGACATCTCCACCGATGTTATGAAGATCGTTGCCGAGTCCGGCATCAAGAACGGTACTGTTGCTATCGTGTCTCACCACACCACCTGCTCCGTCATGGTGCAGGAGTGCTCCCACGATTTCGACACATTCGATCTGGAGTACCTGCAGCACGACCTGCTGGACATCATGCGTGACTTGATCCCCGACTACACCGACGAGGGCGATTACCGCCACCCCGGCCCTGTCCACGCACAGTTCGGCCGCTATGTCAACGAGCCCGGTAACTTCACCTCCATGAACACCGACGGTCACCTGCGCTCTGTCTTCTTCGGCAGAAGCGAGACCATGACCATCAAGGACGGCAAGCTGGATGGCGGCGAATTCGCTCACATCTACTTCATCGACTGGGACCACGTCCGTGCCCGTCGCCGTCAGTGCAACATCACCATCATGGGTACTACCGAGGATGTTGCTGACCGCAAGTACAACGGCGGCGAAGTCGTCAACACTCTGCGTAAGTTCCCCGCTGAGGAAAAGGCTTACATGGAGCAGTACGACGAGTGGAAAAAGAGATAATTCCTACACTGTCAAATCCGGACACCGCCAATGCGGTGTCCGGATACTTTTATCGATAAAAATGCAGATATTTGTTTTTTTAGTGTATTTAATTGCTATTTTGTTGACAAAGTTTACTCATAATGATATAAATGAATTAACCAAATTGAATTTGGCCGGCATGTTTGCCGGATATTGAGGTGGTATGACCTATGAATATGAACCCTGTTGTAATCAGTGCCGCTCTCACCGGCGCCGGACATCTTGACCCGATCGACAGCAAGATCGCCCGCCCCATCACACCGGAACAGATCGCCGCAGATGTGGTCGCATGCGCCAAAGCCGGCGCCGCCATCTGCCATATCCACACCCGGGACAAAAACGGCGCTGGCACTATGGATCTGGAACGCACCACCCAGGTGTGGGACGCAATTCAGGCTGCCATTAAGGAAGCCGATATCGATGTGATCATCAATCTGACCACCTCCGGTGGCAGCAACGATGACGAGCTGCGTGTTGCCCATCTGAAAGCGCTGCGCCCGGAGATGTGCTCTTACGACGCCGGTACCATTAACTGGACCAGCACCGGCATTTTTATGAACTCCCCCACCTTCCTGACCAAGCTGGGTCAGGTCACCGTGGAATACGGCGTAAAGCCGGAGATCGAGATTTTCGACACCCACATGATCAAGACTGCGCTGCGGTATCAGGAGCAAGGCATTCTGGCTGCGCCCCTGCATTTCCAGTTTGTCATGGGTACATACGGCGGCATGGATGCCACTATGGACAATCTGGTCTATCTGAAAAACATGCTCCCCGCCGGCAGCACCTACAGTGTCACCGGCATCGGCGCAGGCTCTGTACCCATGCTCATGGGCGCACTGGCCATGGGCGCAGACGGTATCCGTGTGGGTCTGGAAGATAATGTATACATGAGCCGTGGCGTATATGCCACCAATGTTTCTCAAGTAGAGCGAGCTGTAAAGCTGGTAGAACTGGCAAACCGCAAGGTTGCTACCGCTGCCGAGGCTCGTGAACTTCTGCATTTCCCCAAGCGGTAAAGAAGGTGTTACTTTGAAAAGAATCGCCATTCTCGGCTGCGGTGCCATGGGCACTGTCATCGGCGCTTACTTAGCGAAAAGCGGTTTGTTGGTAGATATGATCGACACCAACCAAGAACATGTGGACGCACTGAACAACACCGGCGCCCATATTCTTGGCACAGAGGAATTTACCGCCCAAGTCCGTTGTATTCAGCCCTGCCAAATGACCGGCATTTATGACCTTGTGTTTCTTATGACCAAGCAGACCGTCAACCATATTGTGCTGACCAATCTGGTGCAGCACTTAGGAACGGACAGCGTGGTATGCACCCTGCAAAACGGCGTGCCTGAGCCGTTTGTTGCAAACTATGTAGGCGCAGACCGGACAGTGGGCGGTGTGATTCACTGGGGCGCAACCTTCCAAGGACCGGGTGTATCCAAGATCACCACGGATATTCAGGCAAAGAACAAAAACGGTGTTCCGCTGTTCTCCGTAGGCGAGACCGACGGTTCTATTACCCCACGCATCCATGCCATCGCTGATATTTTGCGCCGTATGGGCAATGTAGAGGTCACTGACCGGCTGATGACCACCCGGTGGAGTAAGCTGGCATATAACTGCAGCGGCAGCGGTGTATCCGCCGCCTGCGGCTGTCCGTACAGCGGTGTAATGGGCAACCCGAAAGGTCTTGTCTGCGCCACCAAAGTGGCCAGAGAAGTTTATCTGTGTGCCAATGCAGCCGGCATCCCGCTGGAAGGCTACCTGCAGGATGCTTTGCCGGAGCAAGATAAATGCGCAGAACTGTTTTTGCACGTTTACGGTCAGGACTGGAACGGAAAACCCAGCATGCTGCAAGATTTGGAGGCCGGTCGAAAAACCGAGGTGGATATGCTCAACGGCTATGTCTGCCAGATCGGCGATCAATACGGCATCGACACACCATACAACGATATGGTGGTTAACATCATTCATCAGATAGAGGCTGGCGCACGGCCCCTGTCTTTTGATAACCTTTATTCGTTCCCTGAATAAAGGAACCCTGCCACAGACATTTGTCCGTGGCAGGGTTTTCTTTATTGTTCTGATTTCCAAGCGTGGATATATTCCCAAACATCCCGGCAAACTTCCGGTCTTTGGGTGCTGCCGGACAGCGCAAAATAGACTCTGCCGTCCTCGCTGTTTGCCTGCATGGTGTCCTTTACGAAGTCCAGATCCGTAACATCCACCGCCACGACCCAGGCTTCCTCCTCGTCCTCCTGACGAGCAGTGATCACCCGGTCGCCCAAGGCGGTCAGCTCCTCCTCGGTAAAAAATTCACGCAGATCCATGTACACATTCTGCACAATGTAATACTCCATGGCAAACTTATCCAGGAACATATAATCCAGCATGCCGCCTTCTACCCGTGCCACCAGAATGGTCATGGCGCTGTAGTTATCCTCGCTGCTGGTGGGATCTTCCAGAGAGGTAAAATTGGAATAGTTCAGTTCTGCAAACTGCTTGCCTTCCTCACCCTCCAGCCGCTGGAGATAGTCCTGGGTCAGATAATTGATGCCGTCGTTATCCATCGCCACATTGACGATCATACCGCTGACAAGAACTTCCTTTGCCTGAGCTGTGAGCATAGTCACCGCACCGCCCAGCATCAGCACCAAAAACAGTCCGATCCACAGATATTCTTTATAATATGTCCAAAGGTGATCCAGCTTTTGGCTGAAGGTCATGGGACGCATGTCCTCCGCCAGCTTGCGAAAACCAGCGATCAATTTGCTATCTTTCAGTTTTTGCATTTTCAGGCTTCCTCATATTCCTCGTCGTCCTCATCGGCAGCAGCCGGTCTGCCCTCCTCGGAAAGCAGCGTACCCTCTGCCCGGGCATCCACCAGATAATCGATCAATGTTTCCTTCAGTATCATGGTGATGATCAGCGCCGCCAAGGTGAAGTAGAAACCCAGGAAAATCAGCACGATCATAATGAAAATATCCGCAAACAAGACAGCCAGCACCACCGGCGCAGCAAACAAGACCGCCGCCGCCAGCAGCTGCATAGGCGCTTTGAATATCATATCCACAGCGCTGCGGATCCACAGGGCGATCTTGGTGGGAATATAAACATTGAGCATCATAAGGCTCACCGTGAGCATATTCACCAGCGTATACATCAATCCTGCCGCCACCAACGGCGCAATATACGCAGTTACCAAGCCGCCGGCTTCGTCAAACAAATTGACCACATAGTGGTTTATGTCGATCAAGAAATATGCCTGCGCCACCAGCAACAAGCACCATGCCACCAAGCTACGAAAAAAACGCTTCCTCAGGCCGTCTTTAAAGCCTTGAAACCAGCTGTCGCCACGGATATTATACCGAATGGCGCTGACCAGCGCGCACCATGCAGGACCTACGAATACCACCGGAACGGCGCTGGCCACCAAGCCGATGATACCGCCGGTGGTACCCAGCAATTCCAGAGAACGTAAAATAATCACCGTAATCACAAAGGGTATGCACGGGAGCAGGAACAGCAGGTTCATGAGCACTGTTGTGCCTGCCAGATTGATAATTCTTCCAATTTTGTCTATCAACGTTTCTTTTTCGTTCACGATTCTTTACCTCGCAGTATATAACATATCACTATAAATTATAGTAATTATTTTGGATAATTTCAAACCTTTTTGTGAACGATTTGAAAATTCTACATAATTACCAACTTTTCTCCGTATTTTTGGCTATACTGGACAGCTTGTTTACAGATTATTCTTGCATTTGCGCCACTTTTCGCTTAAACTATATGTATTGTCAATGAGGGAGTGTATCAAATGAGCAATTTCTTTTCTTATGAATCCAAGCCTATGCAGATACTGATGCTGGTAGGCGATCTGATTATTCTGAACATCGTATATCTGCTGTGCTGCCTGCCCATCTTTACCATGGGCGCTGCCCAGGCAGGTATGTACACCGCCGCCAAAGTCATGCTGGACAAAGAGGACGACAGTTCTCTCACCGCCGCCTTTTTCAGAGGCTTCAAAAGCGGTTTCGGCTCTGTGACTCTGGCATGGGGCATCGTTACGCTGATCCTGGCTTTCGTGGCATTTACCGGCTATAACGCCCTGTACTACGGCGGTTCTATCTGGATCGTGGGCATTGGCTTTTTGATCTGCGCATGGTTTCAATGCACCATCCCCGTATTCCATTCCCGATTCGGCTGCACCGCTATGCAGCTGTTCCGCAATGCGGCGCTGCTGATCTTTGCCCACCCCCTGCGCACCTTGGGCATCTGCATACTGATGTGGGCGCCTATTGTACTGCTTCTGCTGCTGCCGGGTTACTTCATGCTGCTCACACCTATCTGGATCATGCTGTACTATAGTACTGCTATGGTTTTCGGATACACCTTTATGAAAAAGCCCTTCCAGACCCTGATCGACCACTTCAACGAAACCCACCCGGAAAACGCGGAGGCGGAAACCGAAGCCCCTGCCCTGCCGGAATAAATCAAAAACGCTGTCCGTCGGACAGCGTTTTTTCTTTTAATCCAATTCCAGTTCCTGCAGCATCCAGCGCACAGAACGCACTTGCTGCTCATCGGTGGTATCTAACTCCCGCACTGCGCCTTTGAGCTTGTTGCCGGTAATCAACTGTACCCAACGCACCACCCAAAAAACCGGCAGCAGCACTGCCCATTTTTTCAGCACCGGGTATTTCAAACGCATTCTGCTGTAGGGCATAAAAATACGGTACAGCAAGAAGCCGGCTTTCCCGGCTGTCTTTCCCTTGTGGACTTTTACCTGATTGTCACGGCTGCCCAAAGCGCCGCCATCCAGCACAAAACGCTCCATTTCCAGCAGCAAAGGATCTGCCGCACCGCCTGCCAGCCACATCCGCGCCAGCTTTTCCGCATTGGCGCTAAACGGCAGCAAGCCGCCCTTGTGCAGCAGATCCTCCCGCTCCGGAGAATCCGTACACAACAGCCACGTGTCCACAAAGAACCGAATCCCACATCCGCCTTCGGCAAAATGCTTTGCCATGTGGGCAATATGGTAAAAATATGCAACGGCATCGTCCATGACATAATGCGTCGATCCCGGCGATACAGGAGTTGAACGCTCCCACACATGCTCCAGCACCGCATTTACCTGCTTGTCGGTTTCGATCAAGGTAAAATGCAGTTCCAGCCAGATGCCGCCGGGCGTGCGCAGCTGCACATCGTGAGAGCCTCTGCCCTGCTTGGTATAGCCGTTTGCCGTCAGCACCTGCTCTGCCCGCTCCACATCACGCACCAAAATGTCAATGTCACAACTGGTGCGCATCCATGGGTCGGGGTAAAGCTTGCGGATCACCGCTCCCTTCAGCGGAATAAAATCGATCTGATTCTCCTCCAAGAGCTTAACGGTTTTCTGCAGGTCGTAGTTTAACTGCTCATACCGCATAGATGCAGAAAACAGCAGCTGTTGGCACTTGCCAGCCATATCCGGTGGCAATACACCCAGCTGATACAGCGCATTAGCCGCCATAGGCACCACATCGTGCTTTTGCGCCAGGGTCAGCACCTGCTCCAGCCGCTGGGAAGTCAGTTCTGTCAGCATCTCTGCTGCCGGCTCAATGCCGGTAATGGAATATTTAATTAAGGCGATCAGCAAAGACACTTGGTTCATCAGCCTTAACTCCTTCAGTTTTACAGTTTTTTCTTGATCAGCTCCGTCAGCTGTGTGCTGGAAATACCGTCGGTATGGGGCAGGTACACAATCTCCACGCCCAGGGGAGCAAACTGCTTTTCAAACGCCTCCCACTGGGGCGTTCCCTGCCAGTCTGAGCCTACAAACATCTTGTTAAAGCGGTATTTCTCCCAAGCGGCAAACTTATTCTTGTCCGGCTGCGGCACTACTTCGTCCACATATTTGATAGCGCTAACGATCTGCGCCCGTTCCGAATAAGGGATCACCGGGGTCTTATTTTTTTCTTTTTCCACCAATTCATCCGTGCTGACACCCACGATCAGATAATCGCACTGTTCCTTTGCGCGTCTGATCACATTTAAATGGCCGATATGGAACATATCGTACACACCGGTGGTATAGCCGATAATTTTCTTATCCATTTTTATGTCCCTTCCTACGCAGGATACCATAAATCAGCGACTTGAAATCCTGCAAGTATTGCAAAATATATACGGCAAATGCCCCGGCAACCAAAAGCAGCCGCAAAGCCAGGCTAAGGGGCAAGGAAATATATTCTCCCACGCCTTTTGCAAAAACCATACTAATGCCAGCAAAAGCAATCGCCGCCATTAAAAACAAGATCATCCGCTTTAGGCCGAAATCTACTTTTTCCGCATAATTGCTCAACACCACAGCAATGGCAGACAAAACAATTTTTGCCGCCAACTGTGCCAAAGCAATTCCATACACGCCCAGAGGCTTGATCAGGAGCAACGACACTACCACATTGGTAATCAATCCGCAAATAGAGCAGACCGCAGTGTATTTACTGATACGAATATTGTACATCAGCGTCTGTACATGGGTGTAGTAAATAAAGGTGACCAGCTGCACAAGGACAAACAACGGCATAATAAGCCATGCCTCAAAATACGCCTTACTTGCCAGCAGCCAGACGATCTCCCGGCTGAACACACAAACGCATACCGCAATAAAGCAGAACAGCGCCATGATCATTTCTGTCATATACTTGATCTGCTTGCGACCCTCAGCACCTTGTCCCATCTGCTCCACAAACCACGGGCGGAATGCCAGATTGATGGAGGACTGCACCAGATTTACCATAGAGGCAAATTGGGACGCCACAGAGTAAATGCCGGTCATGGCATAGCTCAAGAAGTTATTGATAATGATTTTATTGGCATAGATGTTCACATCATTTGCCAAATTATGTGGCAGAATCGGCAGAGAATATTGGATGCTCTTGACAAACATACCTTTATCAAAAGAGAATACCAGATATTTCCGTCTGAACATATCCGTCAGACCATAGACCGCAAAGCCAGCATTGGTGATCAGATTGGCTAAAATTACACCCAGCACCGACAGCTTAAGTCCCACCACCAACAAAATGGTGGCGCAGGCATTGATGGTTAAATATAAAAAGCTGTTCAAAGAATATCTGCCGCCGGACTGCTCCGCCTGCAGAACACTTTGGTAAGTCAGATACACACCCTCTGTGCCCAAGGAAATAATACCAATCAATACATAGGGAAAAAACGGAATATCCTTAAAGAAAATGTCCGCATACAGCCCTCGGAGCAGGCACATCAATGTGCAAAGGATCAGAGAATTAACCAGTACGGTAATGGTGATCGTGCCAATAAAGACCCGTCTCTTCTCCTGATCGTAATCGTTGAAAAAACGCATGATGGCCGCCCGCAGCGACAGCATCATCACAATACCAAATGTTCCCACAAATGTGGTAATGGTCGTTGCCATGCCGTACTCTGCGCTGGTCAGATTGTAAGTATAGATCGGAATTAAAAGGAACGCTACCGCTTTGGATGCTACCGTTCCTATGGTATACAGAAGAGAATTATTAAATATCTTCTGGGAACTGCTGTTGATCATTTTACTCCTCCGGGGAATAATACTTGCCGTAATCTACAGACTCCAAGCTGTTAATTTCAAAATACCGCTCGCTTTCCGGCGGGATTTTCATATAGTCACGATATAACTGCGTCAGATATTCATGGGGCATAGCAGGAGCATAATACGCTTTTCCCTCAAACAGCATTTCCTGCGGCTGGCCGTAAAATGCCACAGGCATCAGCTGCTTCTTATAGGAATAATGGCTTGCCATAGAAACCAGATACTGACGCTCGCCGTTATTGTACCGCTGCATTTCTCTGGAAACGATTTTCTGCAAACTGCGGAAGGAAACCGGCAGCAGAAATACCGACAGCACTCTTTTAAGGAAAAACCGGAATGCGCCGGCGCCATAGTCTCTGCATTTTTTCGCCTGCAGCATCGCCGACCAAAAACGGATACGTTTTTGCTGCTTTTGCTGCTTTCGGGGATCGTTAGGCGCATAATCCAAGGGGAAAATATCCAGATAAATGCCATTTTCCTGCAAAGGATACCGCTCTTTTTCATCATTTTTCAGCTTCACTGCTGTATCCTTCAGGCGAATAATGGCATGGCATACCGCATGATTCTTTTCTGTGGAATAATCCTGATAGAAAAAGGTATCATCCTCTTTGGCAGCAAAATATGCTTTAAGCGTCTCATAATCCTCCCGGATCATGGCAATATCAATATCAAAATCCCACGGGATAAAGCCACTGTGGCGCACTGCGCCCAACAAAGTGCCGCCAATCAGATAATAGTGAATATTTAATTCCTTGCAAATACGATCCACTTCATTCAGCAATATCAATTCCGTCAACTGAAGCGGTCTGACTTCCTCAGGTTTCATTATGCGCCCTCCTTTTGAATACTTGGCAAATCATTGTCCGGCAACCACTGAATCAAGGCTACCGCAATCACAAAGGGGAACATACCGGCGGACAGACAGCTCAAATCCGCAAAATTTATCAACATAATCAATATTGGCAGCAATTTTGCTACTGATAATTTGCGAATATTTCTCGACAGACGATAAGCCTTAATCCACAAATACATCACAAACAGAAATACGGCAACGCCAACCAAGCCCCAGGCAAGCACCAGGTCCATATAGGTATTATGAGCGCCATGGGTAATTGAGGGGCTCAACTGACCCAGATTTTCGTGGTAGTTAAAACCATAACCGAATAGCAAGCAGACAATATCCGTACCCAATATTCGCACATACTCTGCAAAGATCTCAGATCTGCCGGAAGTCAGCTGATTCAAATCCCAACTGGTATGCGTACCAAAACCTGCACGGCGAATAAAATTGTCGATAAACACCTTGATATAGTCTTTGGCGGCGATTGCCAAAGCCGCTATGCCGGCAGTGCCCCACAGCAGGAATCTGCGATTGCCCCGATTCTCTTTGCTGCGATTAAATATCTGCACAAACAGCAAAACATAGTTAAACGCCATTAAAAGCAAACACATTTTGGACGCTGTCAGCAAACCGATACCCGTCAGCAGCGCCAGTACCACAAACTTATAAATATTATATCCTCTGACATTCAGCACGCTGGCCATCATCAGGCAGATATACAGCGAATAGTAGTTGGGGTCGTTGGCATAGGCTTCAAATCGCATATTACGATCCAGATTATCTATGATATTTGCGATGGTATTCTGACCGGAGCCCAGATAAATTGCCGCAGACAGAATAACACCCGTTGTAAAGGCACTGAAAATATCATTCTTGTTCAGCTTTACCCGGGAATCATTAGTCACCAACATGCACAGAGCGAAGTTCAGCGTCCAACCTGCCAGGCTGACAAAGTTTGCCATATCCTCCAATACGGCATCGTGGACAAGCTCCACCATAAACAGCAAAATACTGCCTGCCAGTGCCACCACTGGCAATTTGGTTGTGCCCTGCCGGAACAAATACACCAAAATAGGCAGCGCCATCAGAATGTTGACGATAAACTCTGCGCCCAAATCGTCCAGCAGACGAATATTGGGGATCAGCACCAGCGACCAACAGAACGCATCCGGTGTATCCGAACGGAACATGGTGATCACGATAAATGCCGCCAATGCCAGCAGCGGCAATTTGCCGTACAGTGCGCCTGCCGTGCCCAGCACCGCAAAGATCAGAACGGAAAACCATTCCCGGGCAAGGAATATTCTGTTTTCATTTTTACTAAAAGGCTTCAGCCGGAGTACCAAGAGTACCCACTCCTTCCGCTAGGTAAATTTATGCAATCAGGTCATGTCCGAAAACAGTCCCGCCACCCGTTTTGCCTCGTTCTCAATATTAAAGGCGCATTGGGCAAATGCTGCAGAAGCCGCCTTGCGGCTTTGGGCATCCGGGGCAGTAAAATCACACAACGCCTTCTGCCACGCTGGCTGCTCCAACGGCAGATAGGTCACTCCGCCCACATTACATTGGCGGGTAATGGTGTCGGTAACAAAGCAATGCAAGCCGCAAGCCTGCGCCTCTACCACTGTCACCGGCAGACCCTCTTTCAAGGAGGGCAGCAGCATGGCATCCGCCGCCTGCCAATAGGGCAGCACATGGGTCTGTCTGCCCACAAACAAACATACATCCGTTAGATCATGGGCACGAAGCAGTTCCTCAAAACCGTTCTTATCCGGTCCATCGCCCACAAACAAAAACCGGGCATTGGGATTTTGGGTTTTCACATTTTCAATCACCGGCACTAAAAACGGTAGGTTCTTAATCGGACTGAAGTTGGACACATGACAAAACACGGTTTTATCCTGCAATCCCAGCTTTTCACGCATTTCATCGCGGCTTTGCAGGTCAAATGCAAACTGCTCCGGCACAATGCCATTGTAGATCATCTCCACCTTGTGGGTCTTTACAAAATCCTCGCCGTAGAGAAAATTCGCAGCATTATCCGAACAAGTCCAGAAATGGTTGGCATACCGGGTAACATTCCGGGTCAGGATCTGATTGAGTATCTTCTTTACCGGATTGGTAGACGTCATAGAAGAGTGGCTGTGGATCACCCGGTTGGGAATGCCGTACTTCTTGGCATAGCGCAGGGTAAATTCATTCAGCGTAGGGCTGTGCAGCCATACGGCATCATAGTCCTTGGCATGTTCCCGGAAAAAGGCTTTGGTCTGTCTGATGGCTCTGCATACCGTTTTCGGTGACAACAGCCGATCCAGAACATACACCTGATCGCCATTTTGCCGGATCTGGTCAATGTATAAACTTTGTCCCTGCTTAAAAATAAGAAAATCCACGGAAACATCCTGCATATTGCGGTAAAAATTCATTACCACAGAGGACACGCCGGAATCCACAGATAAATTGTCCAGCACCAGCAAAATTTTCATAACTTCCTCACATTAATATCTTTCTCTCAAGAAAAAACATTTTATTACATACTATATTTCAAAATCTTGCAAACCAACTTTTCAAAGCTGATGCCAGCCGCTTTAGCCGCATCCGGGAACAAACTCATTTCTGTCATTCCCGGCAAGGTGTTGACCTCAATAATCATAGGTCCTTGCTGCTCATCGATAATAAAGTCGATTCGGGAAAGGCCGCGACAACCCAATTCTTTATAGGCCTTTTTGCTGATTTCCTGTGCTTTCTTGCGGTCCTCTTCACTAATTCTTGCGGGAATAATATGACGGCAAAGGCCATTGGTATACTTTGCGGTATAGTCGTAAAATTCCCGTTCGGAAGTAATCTCAATATCCGGCAGTACAGTCAATTCATCATTTCCTAAAACCGGCACAGTAATTTCAACACCACGCAGATACTGCTCTGCAAGCAGTTGATCTCCGTATGTAAAAATCTCGGCAATCGCCGTTGCCATCTCTTCTTCTTCCTTCACAATCACGACACCGATACTGGAGCCCTGGCAAGGGGATTTCAAAACCATAGGCAAGCCAATCTGCTCTACTAACTGCTTGCAAAGCCAGGACACATCTGCGCAATCTGCTTTCTGGAAAACCGCAAATTTCGCAGTAGGCAAGCCTGCCGCTGCTACAACCTGTTTGGTCAGTATCTTGTTCATACAGACTGCGCTGGCCGCAACACCGGATCCGGTATAGGGGATGTTAGCCAGTTCCAGCAGACCCTGAATACAGCCGTCCTCGCCACCTTTTCCATGCAGCGCAAGAAAACAGATATCCGGTCTTTGTTCCAAAATCTGTCCAATATTGTCCTGCCGCAAATCAAACAGCGTAACATTCGTATAACCTGCTTTTTTCAAGCCCTCATAAACAGCTTTTCCGCTGCGCAGAGATACTTCACGTTCAGTAGATATACCGCCGCAAACTACCCAAACATTCTTGTTTAGCATTTTATTGCCTCTTTCCTGCTTGTAATAATATGGGAAATATCCAATTTTTCGCCTAGAACATAATCTGCCTCAATAGGATCAAAGGGAATCAATGCGCCACCGGGTGTAAATGTCATTTCAGAAAGCACAATGCGCCCGTTAACATCAAACAAATCCACTCGCACCATGGGGAACTGCTGCGCTAAAAACTCTGCAGTTTTAATCATTTCAGGCAACAAATCCGTCAGTTTCTCCGGCTTGGCAGGATAGTTTTTATTCTTAAAATCAGCTACCGTGCCATCGGCATTATAGTAAGTCAAATGCTCATCTATACCATCACCCAGGCCACCAGCAACCGAGAAAAATGTTGCCTTGCCGTTAAAGCAGTAGATATTGTAATTGATAATGTCGCCGCCCAAATACTTTTCGCAAATAATCTTTTTGGGAATTCTCTCATAGTGCGGCTCCTCGTTGAATGCTGCAAAATTTTCGCGCATCCAGCGGCGCAAACGCCTTTTAATTTCCTTCTCATCGCACTTGCTCTTATCCGGACAAAGAATATTGTAACCGCAGCCGTGATTGCACTTCAGAACAAACTGCTCCGGCAAAGCATTCCAGTCGATTTGGTCAACACTGTCCCAAGCAAAAAGGATATCGTTGAGCAATTCCTTTTTGCCCACTTCCTCGATATATGTACGAACCGCATACTTATCCGCGCACTGCACCGCCTTTTTATTGTCAGGCCAGTGGTAAAGTTTCAACCATTGCAGTTTTTCATTCAAGCTCTTTGGCGCTTTTAGATTCAGCTTATATCCCAGCAAATGCTTAAAATAGATGCCGGACAAAAATTCTGGATTTGTCAGATAATGCGCTACCACCTGACCCTGCCGTCTAATTTTATAAAAGATAGATTTTTTCATTGGTTTGTCTCCTCTTTTACGCCGTTGCGTTTGATAATCCGGGCGGGGATGCCCACCACGGTGCAGTTGTCCGGTACGCTCTCCAGTACCACTGCATTGGCGCCCACTTTTACATTGTCGCCCAAAGTAATGTCACCCAAGACGCAGCAGCCAACGCCCAAAATGCAGTTCTTGCCGATTTTAGGGCCAAGACCGGAGCCGATGGTCACATTCTGGAAAATAACCGTTCCGGAACCCACCACAGAATTTTGATGAATGACAATACCCATACCGTGGGCGATCCGCACACCGTCCTCCAAAATAGTTGTGGGCGGAATATAACAAGAAAACAGTATATGATTCAGCCGCCAGATGATCTTAGCGAGGAACGGCAGCTTATGCGTCCAGCACCAACGCATCGCCTTATAGAATTTGATTACGATGGAAGTCTTGCCTAAATGCTCAACGCGCTTATAATCCTGATCTTCCATTTCCTGTTTCTCACTTTCCCGGATGATGCGTCATCCGTTTTTTACATAAAAAAGTTTCTTCAAAACGCCGAAGCCTAAATTCCGGCAGGTAAAGAATGCCGCGGTTACCGGATCTCTGTCGTCGGCATAACGGAACAGCTTATAGTGCCATTTGATCAGCTTGGTATAACTGTGGTTGGACAGTGAGCCGGCACGCTTGCGGTACTGCGCCATACATTCGCCCAACCGGTAGCAGTCCGCCTTTTGGCACACCTGCAGCCACATGGCATAGTCGTTATTTTTTTGAATGGGCTTGATCTGTACAAGGCCCACGGTTTCGGCATCGTACATCACCGTCAGGCAACCGGGCCAGCAGTAGGAATACATGCCGGTTTTGGTGATTCGGTTCGGGCCGCAGACCCGTCTGCCCAAAGGCGCAGACTGTTCATCGATCTCGCAGTAATCCGTGTAGGAGAAGGCACAGCCTTTTTCCCGCATAAAAGCGATCTGCTTTTCCAGCTTGTCCGCTGTCCACAGGTCATCGCTGTCCAAAAATGCGATCCACTTTCCTTTGGCTTCCCGGAGAGCATAGTTCCGGGAGATGGCAGCGCCGCTGTTCTTCTCGTTTTTCAGATAGCGAATACGGCTGTCTGCCAAATAAGGCGCAACCACGGCATCCGTATCATCGGTGGAGCAATCATCCACGATCAGCAGTTCCCAATGGGGGTAGGTCTGCTGCAACACAGATTCGATAGACTGGGCAATAAACCGTCCGGTATTGTAAGACGGCATAATGATCGATACAAGTTCGCTCATGTGTCCTTCCCTCCCCGGGCGAAATACTCCATTTGCAGCACGCCGTTGATCTTATGTACAACGCCGATGCCGTCAAAGGCTTTCAGTAGCTTGCGGAAGGGATATAGTACCTTCATCAAGCCACGAATTGACGGCTTATAGGCTATGTGCAATCTGCAATAGGCTTTCCGGAATCCAAATATCCGCTCCAGATAATCCTGGAATGCAGTCTCGTGGAGCACGTTCCGGGCGCCGTCGCAAAAATAGCCGCCATTTTGCAAAAATGCCTCGCAGGCCTCCAGCAGGCCGTTAACCAATGCGGCGTTGATACCCTTTTTCTCTGCTTCAGGACACACCTTCATTTGGTCAAAGCCAATGTACCTTTCCCCGTGATGGGTGATCAGCGCATAACCGGACAGCTCTCCGGTCTGCACATCGTATGCGCCGAAGGTCCTGCGGTGACCCCAGTCAGACACCTGCCGTGCAACATTATCCTCGTCCACAGTTCTGCGGTATTTTGCCGGGTACTGGGCGTGGGCAGCATTCTGAATCCTGCAGATTTCCGGGATATGCTCCGCCGGGTCGATCTGACGGATTTCATAATTTTTCTTGCCCTTGGTGATCTCATATCTGCGTTTTGCCTTCAGAGCAGAAATATCAAAGGGTTCGTCCTTGATCACATACCACCAGTTTGTTTCCTCGCCACAATCGAAATCCGTTGTCCACCGTGCCAACAACGGACCGCCGGTCAGATTCCAGACGCTGCCGTCCTCTACCGCTGTCAGATCTGGCTCTTCATGCGGCAGCACCTGCGGTAATGCCGCATGGTTATAATAATGCCAGCCCTTAATTTCCATGTTATACTCCTAACAGTTCCTTTGCCTCTTTTTGCCGGGCATCATAGGTTTCCTTATCCACCCTGCCCTGCTCCATCAGCCAGTCGCCGAAATCGATATCGGAAACCGTACCTTCCCGGACGGTATCACTGCGCTTAAGCACCTTGCCCACCGTCTGCAAAATGATCTTCACATCGCCCCAAAAGGTGATGCCCTCGTCTATGTACTGCAGATCGTAAGCAAACTTCTGCTCCCAGGTGATATTGTTCCGACCGTTGACCTGAGCCAGTCCCGTCAGACCCGGGCGCACATCGTGCCGCCGCCGCTGATCGTCCGTCATAAAGGTCATATCCCGGACAAGCTGGGGTCTGGGACCCACGATAGAAAGATCGCCGGTGAGAATATTGATCAGCTCCGGCAGCTCGTCCAAAGAAGTAGAGCGCAGGAATCTGCCATAGCCATTCAGCCGCACCGCATCCGGCAGCAAGTTGCCATCTTTGTCCTTTTTATTGCTCATGGTGCGGAATTTGATCAGCTTAAAGATCCGTTCCTTGCCGTCGCTGCCTTTCCTGCCCGGGCGGGGCTGCACAAAGAAAGGATTGCCGCCCATCGCCACAGCGCCCACTGCCATCAAAATCAGCAGCACCGGGGACAAAACCAGCAACGCCAGCAGGGACAAAACAAAATCCATTACCCGTTTCAAACACTTTGCGTACATCATGTACTCCTTACCTTTCCCCTGCTAAAAAAGCATATAAAGGGGCATAATAATACGAATACGATTATAATGCAAACTGGTCTGAAAATCAAGTAAAACTGTATATTTGTACGGCAAAAAAACTCCCTTGCCCGAAAACAAGGGAGTTTTTGGAATTTATTCAATTATTTCGTCACTTTCTGTCGCCGCAGCATTGTCCTTGGGAGTGACAAACGCCATCAGCTCCTCGCCGGTGATGGTTTCCTTGACCAGCAGATACTCTGCGATCTCGTCCAGCAAACCACGGTTGTCTGTCAGCAGCTGCTTGGCTTCATCATAGCAGGTTGACAATATCTTTTTGACCTCACTGTCTACCACAGCAGAGGTTTCCTGAGAGCAATCCAGGTATGCGTTGCCCTCCAGATACTGATGCTGCACCGCTGCCGGCGCCATCAGACCCAGCGCATCGCTCATACCGTAGAGGGTGACCATTTTCTTGGCAATATCCGTCGCCCGCTGAATGTCATTGGCAGCGCCGGTGGTCTTTACACCGAATACGATCTGCTCTGCCGCTCTGCCACCCAAGATCGTCCGCAATTCCACCAGCAGCTCATCCTTGGTGGACAAGTACTTTTCCTCCTCCGGGGCATACATGGTATAGCCCAGCGCACCGGAAGTGTGGGGAACGATGGTGATTTTGGTCACCGGGTCTTTGTGTTTTTCCAAAGCGGATACCAGCGCATGACCTACCTCATGGTATGCCACCAACCGCTTTTCCGTATCCGTCAGCACTGTATGCTTTTTCTCCGTGCCGGCAATAACCACTTCAAAGGATGCCAGCAGGTCTTCTTGTGTCACCAGCTTGCGTCCGTGGCGCACGGCTCGCAGCGCCGCCTCGTTTACCAAATTAGCAAGGTCTGCGCCCACTGCGCCGGCAGTTGCCTGCGCCAGCTTTTTCAGATCCACATCCTCGGAAAGCTTGATTTTCCGGGTATGGACTTTCAGCGTATCCAGTCTGCCCTGCAGATTGGGTCTGTCCACAATGATACGGCGGTCAAAACGGCCGGGGCGCAGCAGCGCCTTGTCCAGGATCTCCGGACGGTTGGTAGCCGCCAGGCATACGATACCCTTGGAGGAATCGAAGCCATCGATCTCGCCTAATAATTGATTCAAGGTCTGTTCCTGCTCCGTGTTTCCGCCGTAACGGGAATCACGGGAACGACCCACCGCATCGATCTCGTCGATAAAGATAATACAAGGTGCCACCTTTGCCGCCTGGGTGAACAGATCCCGGACACGGCTGGCGCCCACACCTACGAACATTTCCACAAAGTCCGAGCCGGAAATAGAGAAGAAAGGCACATTTGCCTCGCCTGCCACCGCCTTTGCCAGCAGTGTCTTGCCCGTACCGGGAGAACCTACCAGCAGCGCGCCCTTGGGCAGCTTTGCGCCGATTTCCGTATACTTCTGGGGACTGTGGAGGAAATCGATGATCTCCTGCAGGGATTCCTTTGCCTCGTCCTGACCTGCCACATCCTTGAAGGTCACGCCGGTCTGCTTCTCCATATAGACCTTTGCCTTGCTGGCGCCGATGCCGCCCATCATGCCGTCGCCGCTGAAGCGCTTCATCAGCAGGCTCATAACACCGAACACCAGACCGAACATCACCACATAGGAAAGGATCATAATGATACCGGAGTTATCCTCCACGATCTGCTGATCCACTGTCACGCCCATAGCATCCAGCTCGGCTGCCAACGCCATTGCATCGCCGCCGGAGGGCAAGCCGGTATAAAAGGCTTTCTGCTCCATGGCAGGCTTTGCTGCCTCTTCCTTGGTCATGTAAATGATCCGATCATACCGCAGCTCCACTTCCTGCAGCTGCTGTGTCTGCATGGCATCCAAAAAGTCCGTATAGGTGGTCTGGGTATACTGACTTGCCGTAATGGCGTTGGATACCCAACTGATCAGCAGAATCACTGCTACAGATATGAGCAGCGTCGCCCATATATTCAGCTTCGGCTTCTTTTTGTCGTTTTTCGGATTCTTATTTTGGTTGTTGCGATCCGTTTCCAATCCAATCCCTCCCACATTTCGTTTTTGTCCATAATAGCATATTTTTTACCTATGTGCAACGAAAGATACCTCTCTCAGCGGTAAATTTTCTGTAAATTCCCTCATTTGAAAAAAATGCAGTTGTAGACCGGCAAAAAATTTGCTATAATAAGTCAAATGGATTCGTATGCCCAAATCTGGAACGAAAGCAGGAGAATGGATATGAGAGATGATCGTAACCGCCGCCGGGAAGCGCCTAAACCTATAGAGGAAGTGGAAGGTCAGCTGGAAGGTCGTAACGCCCTGACGGAAGCGCTCCGCAGCGGACGGACTATCGACAAAGTGTTTATCGCCTCCGGTGATACGGATAAGGGTCTGCAGCGGCTGGCTGCCCAGGCAAAGGAAGCCGGCGCTGTGATCGTTCCGGTGGATCGCCGGAAATTGGATATGATGAGTACCACCCACTCCCATCAGGGTGTGATCGCACTGGCTGCCGCCAAGGAATATGCCACCATCGATGACATTCTGCAGGAGGCGGCAGACCGGGGCGAAACGGCGCTGATCGTGATCTGCGATGAGCTGTCTGACCCTCACAATCTGGGTGCGATCCTTAGAAGCGCAGAATGTGCCGGCGCCCACGGCGTTATTATCCCCAAGCGTCGCAGTGTCGGTCTGACTGCCACTGTGGCAAAGGCTTCCGCCGGCGCTGTGGAATACATGAAAGTGGCGCGGGTCACCAACATCAATGCCGCTATGGACGAACTGAAACGCAAAGGCGTATGGATCTTCGGCACAGCCGCCGAAGGCTCTATCCCCATGTACAAAGCAGACCTGACCGGCCCTGCCGCCATCGTCATCGGCTCCGAGGGCGACGGCATGAGCCGGCTGGTACGGGAAAACTGCGATGTGACTGTCCATATCCCTATGAAAGGACGGATCACTTCGCTGAACGCATCCGCCGCCGCATCTATTCTGCTCTATGAAGCTGTGCGGCAACGTCAGGAGGGATAATATGGACGAGAAAGATCTGGAATTTAATCTGGACGATATTATCAAAGAATTCAGCGACACACCCGTAGAGGAACAAGAGGCGATTTCCAAAGTACTTGCCGAGGCAGAAGCCATAGAGGCCCAGGACGAACCGGAAGTCACCCAGGAAGAATCCGACGTCACAGAAGCGACCATTCGCTTTGATGCCATCGCCGATACCCACGGTCAGGTGCGTAACGCACAACCCATCGACGACGAGGAAGACGAAGCCGCCCCGGTAGTAGTGCAGGAAGAAGAAAAGACCGAACCTTATTCCAACGAGTGGGAGCCGGAATATGAGCAGCCCATCGCAGAATATGTGCCGCCCCGTCCCATTATTTTCCCCCGTCGCTCCCGTTTGCAGGAATTAAAGCGTAAGCTGGTAAACGGCCCAGAAAAGGAATATTACGCTTTGTCCGAGATCGGTCTGGGCAAGCTGCAGCTGGCAATTTTCATCTGCGCTGTGATCACCTTGCTCTCCGCCGTCGCCACCGCACTGCTGGCATTCGGTCTTGTACCGGAAACACGCTTGCGATTTATGGTGTTCAGCCAATTCTTTGTTATGCTTCTGTCCGCTTTCTTTGGCTGTTATCAGCTGCTGGAGGGTGTGACCGATCTTTTCAAAAGGCGTTTTTCTCTGAATACCTTGCTGGTATTCACATTCGTGCTTTGCTGTGTGGACGGCATCATCTGCTTCCAGCAGCTGCGTGTGCCCTGCTGCGCCGCTTTCAGTCTGCAAATGACCATGTCCCTCTGGAGCGCCTATCACAAGCGCAACACCCAACTGGGTCAGCTGGACACCATGCGCAAGGCTACCCGACTGGATAGCATCGGCGCTGTAGAAAATTATTATGCAGAAAGCAAGGGTCTGCTTCGTGGCGAAGGTCAGGTGGAACATTTTATGGACACCTATCAGCAGCCTTGCCGTCTGGAAAAAACCTTGTCTGTATACGCCATCGTGGCGCTGTGCGTCAGTGTGGCAGTGGGTATCACCGCCGGTGTATTCCACGGCATCACTGCCGGTATTCAGGTGGCGGCTGTCACCGCTTTGGCAGCTATGCCCGCCTCTATGCTCATCACCCTGACCCGTCCCATAGCGGTGCTGGAACGCCGGCTCCACGCTTTGGGCGCAGTACTCTGCGGCTGGGACGGTGTGGAAGCGCTCAGCGGTAATGTGGTATTCCCACTGGAGCAATCTGATCTGTTCCCCGGCGGAACGGTAAAAATGAACGGTGTCAAGTTCTTCGGTAAACGGCAGCCGGACGAGATCATCGCCTACGCCACTGCTTTGATTGCCGCTGAGGGCGGCAGTCTTGCCCCCTTGTTTGAGCATCTGCTGGAAAGCCGCAACGGCATGCATTACACCGCCGAGGCATTTACCACCTACGAGGACGGCGGCATCGGCGCCATGGTCAACAGCGACCCGGTGCTGGCAGGCAGCTTGACATTTTTGAAAGAATCCGGTGTGGAAGTACCGGAAGGTATCCGTGTCACGCAAGCCGTATGCGTTGCCATCGAGGGCGAGTTGTGCGGTCTATTCGCCATCTCCTACGAGAAGGACAGAGCCGCCGCAGCCGGACTGCACACTCTTTGCAGCTACCGGGGTCTGCGCCCTGCGCTGGTTACCGACGATTTCATGATCGACAGCCAGTTCCTCCACGAAAAGTTTGGGGTCAACACCAAGCGTTTCCTGCTGCTGCCCCCGGAGGATCGGCAAGCCCTGCAGCAAACACTCCCTGAGGAAATTCCTGCTGCCGCACTGGTCACCACCGACGGTTTTGCCCCCTTTGCCTATGCCGCTACCGGCGCCCGGACGCTGAAGTCCGCTGCCACAGCCGGTGTTGTGGTGCACATGATCGGCGGCATTCTGGGCATGGTAATGATGCTGGTACTGACCCTGATCGGCGCACTGAACCTGCTGACTCCTGCCAACCTTTTCTTATACGAATTGGTATGGCTGGTGCCGGGCATTCTGATCTCCCAGTGGACCCGTACTATCTGATAAAACCCAAAAAGGACGCTCTGCGCAGCAGGGCGTCCTTTTTTATCAATAATGTTGTACCAAATTTAGGCAAAAACAGATGTGATATGCATATTTTACAAGCATTTTTAAAGATATTTGGTAATTTCACACAAAACCAACCTTGATAAAAAGCGGTTTTTATATTAAAATAATAGCAAACACGATAGATTCCCCAAGGAGGACAACTATGAAAATTCTCGTGTGTGTAAAACAAGTTCCCAGCTCCAATAATGTAGCTGTCGACCCGGTCACCGGTGTGCTGATCCGCAACGGTGTTCAGAGCAAGATCAACCCCTACGATCTGTATGCCATTGAAACCGCTTTGTCCATGACGGAGCGCTTTGGCGGCACAGTGGAAAGCCTGACCATGGGTCCGCCACAAGCCAAGGCAGTCATTGACGAAACCATTTGCATGGGCGCTGCCAAAGGTACGGTACTGTCCGACCGGAAGTTTGCCGGCGCAGACGTGTTGGCCACTGCCTATACCCTTTGCCAGGGCATCCGTAAATGCGGCCCCTATGATCTGATTCTGTGCGGCAAGCAGACCACTGACGGCGATACCGCTCAGGTAGGCGCAGAGCTGGCAGAGTATCTGGGCATCCCCAATGTATCCAATGTATTAAGCGTGGATAACGTGACCGACGGCACTGTGGAAGTTACCGCCAGTCTGGACGATAAAAACGTCAAACTTCGCATCGCCCTACCCTGCGTGATCTCCGTAGACGGCGACATCAACACCCCCCGTCTGCCCTCTTATAAGATCCGCAAAGCGCTGAGCGATGATGCTGTTTCTTTCCTGAGCTTTGCCGACTTCGAGGATCAGGATCCGGAGCATTACGGTCTGAGCGGCTCCGCCACCCAGGTAGAGCGGATCTTCCCCCCGGAGAAGTCCTCTGACAAGCATACCGTCGAGGGCGATGCCGAAACCCAATCCCAGGCGCTGTACACGCTCCTGCTGGACAAGAAAATGCTGTAAGGAGGTGGCGTTATGGGAAAATTGATTATTCATCAAAATCTGGTCACACCGGAAAAAGCCGAAGCCCTTATGGGTCTTTGCCCCTTTAATGCCATCTCTTACGAGGATGGCAAGCTGGACATCTCCTCTGGCTGCAAAATGTGTAAGATGTGTGTCCGCAAGGGCGAGGGTGTGGTGGACTTCGTTGAAGAAGTTAAGGAAATTGACAAGAGCCAGTGGAAAGGCATCTGCGTGTATGCCGACTGCAGCGGTGGTAACATCCACCGGGTAACCTTCGAGCTGTGCGGCAAAGCAAAGGAGCTGGCACAAGTCACCGGCCATCCTGTCTATGCGCTTCTGATCGGTGAAAACACCGCCGCTGCCGCAGAAAAACTTCTGCATTACGGTGTGGACAAGGTGTTCGTCTATGACGACCCCGCCTTTGCCGATTTCCGTATCGAACCCTACACCGCCGCATTCTGCGATTTTATCCATAAGGAGCAGCCCTCCTCCATTTTGGTGGGCGCTACCAATCTGGGACGTCAGCTTGCGCCCCGTGTGGCTGCTCGCTGCCGTACCGGTCTGACTGCCGACTGCACCGTTTTGGAAATGAAAGAAAATACCGACTTGGTGCAGATCCGTCCCGCTTTCGGCGGTAACATCATGGCGCAGATCATCACGCCCCACACCCGTCCCCAGTTCTGCACTGCCCGGTACAAGGTGTTCTCTGAGCCGAAACCCACCGAAAAAGCCACCGGCGAAATCGTAAGCATGGAAGTGACACCCCAGATGCGCCAGTCCGGCATTGCGGTACTTAGCTCTGTGGAGAAAGCCAAGGACATCGATATCTCGGAAGCCGAGGTCATTGTGGCGGTGGGTCGTGGCGCTGCCAGCGAGGGTATGCGCGCTGCCGCCAAGGAGCTGGCTGACCTGCTGGGCGGTGTAGTCGCCTGCACCAGACCTTTGGCAGAAAACAATCTGTTTGATGCCAAGCATCAGATCGGTCTGTCCGGCAGAACCGTCAAGCCCAAGCTGATTTTCTGTCTGGGTATCTCCGGCGCTGTGCAGTTTGCTGCCGGCATGAAATCCTCTGACTGTATCGTTGCCATCAACACCGACCCTGCCGCCCCCATCTTTGATGTGGCGCACTACTGTGTGGTAGGCGATGTCAACGCAATCGTTCCCAAGCTCATCGCTAAAATCAAGGGGGTGCAGTGATGTATAACAAAGTAACTGCGGCGGATATTGCCGCTTTGCAAGCCATCGTTGGCGCTGCGGATCTGCTCACCGGCGACAACATCAATCCGGACTATGCACACGATGAATTGGGCGGCATTTCCTGCATGCCCGAGGCATTGGTGCGAGTACATTCCACCGAGGAAATTTCCCAAATTATGAAACTGGCATGGGAGCGGAACATTCCCGTCACCGTCCGGGGCAGCGGTACCGGTCTGGTAGGCGCAGCCGTTCCCGTATGCGGCGGTATTCTGCTGGATACCACCAAGATGAATAAGATCCTTTCGCTGGATGAGAACAATCTGACTGTAACTGTGCAGCCCGGTGTTCTGCTGATGGAGCTGGCAGCCTTTGCGGAAGAGCATGATTTCCTCTATCCCCCGGATCCCGGCGAAAAGTCCGCCACCATCGGCGGTAATATCTCCACCAATGCCGGCGGTATGCGCGCGGTGAAGTACGGTGTCACCCGGGATTACGTCCGGGCGCTGACCGTGGTTCTGCCCAACGGCGAGATCCAGACATTGGGCGCAGCTGTGGCGAAAAACAGCTCCGGCTACAGCCTGAAGGATCTGGTCATCGGCTCGGAAGGCACACTGGCGGTTATCTGCGAGGCCGTGCTGAAGCTGGTGCCTCTGCCTAAGGTGTCTGTGAGCCTGCTTGTCCCCTTCCCGGATATGAAGTCCGCCATCGAGGCAGTTCCGCATATTATCCGTTCCAAGGTGACTCCCACCGCCATCGAGTATATGTCCCGGGATACCATCTTGTTTTCTGAGAGCTATCTGGGCAAGAAATTCCCGGACACCAAAAGCGATGCCTATATCCTGCTGACCTTTGACGGCAATACCGACGCACAAGTGGATCAGGATCTGCAGACTGTGGCAGATCTGTGTCTGCAGATCGGTGCGCAGGATGCCTATATCGTGGACACCGACGAGCGGAAAAAGTCCGTGTGGTCTGCCCGTGGCGCATTCCTGGAGGCCATCAAGGCTTCCACCACCGAGATGGACGAGTGCGACGTGGTAGTGCCCGGCAACAAGGTGGACACCTTTATCAAGTTCACCCACGAACTGGCAGATGAATTCCATGTCCGTATCCCCAGCTTCGGTCATGCCGGCGACGGCAACTTACATATCTACATCTGCCGTGACCAACTGGACGACCGGCAGTGGCAGCAGACCTTATCCGCTTGCTTTGACCGGATGTACGAAAAGGCAGAGCAGCTGGGTGGTCTGGTCTCCGGCGAGCATGGCATCGGCTATGCCAAAAAAGAATTCCTCCGCCGTCAGCTGGGCGACACACCCATCGCATTGATGCAGGGTATCAAGCAGGTATTTGACGAGAAAAATATCCTCAACCCCGGCAAGGTTTGCTTCTGAATACCGCAGGCTCGCAGTAATAAATCTGCGAGCCTGCTTATATTATGGCAAAAAATACCGATTACACCCATTATGATATTGACTAACCTACCGGGTTATGGTATAAACAAAAGGCATATATTACATAGAGGAGGAACCAAAAATGAGTGGTCCTTTGTCCGGAATTAAAGTAGTTGAGTTGGCAGCCTTCGTCGCTGCGCCCGTAGCCGGCAGAATTTTGTCTGACCTTGGCGCTGAAGTCATAAAGGTGGAAGCTCCTGCCGGTGACGGCTGGCGCATCACCGCTGCCAGCTATGTTTCCCGTTTCAACAAAGATGAGAACCCTGTTTTTGATATTTACAATACCGGCAAGAAGTTCGTCGGTCTGAACCTGAAAACCCCCGAGGGTAAAGAGGCGCTGTTTAAGCTGCTGGAGGATGCGGATGTATTTTTGACCAACACCCGTCCTGCCGCACTGGCTCGTCTGGGTCTTTCCTATGACGATCTGAAGGAGCGTTTCCCCAAGCTGATCTACGCCATTGTGCTGGGCTACGGCGAGAAGGGTCCGGAGAAGGACACCCCCGCTTTCGATACCACCGCTTTCTGGGGTCGTGGCGGCTTCCTGCGTGACCTGTCCCCCAAGACCTCTGAGTACTACCCCCTAAATCCCCCCTCCGGCGTTGGCGATACCGCTACCGGTTTCCTGCTGGTTGCTGAGATCGCAACTGCGCTGTTCAACCGCACCCGTACCGGCAAGGGCGACTATGTGCGCTCCACCTTGTTCCATAACAGCGTTTTCTGCTTCGGTACTATGCAGATCGTGACCCAGCGTCCTTTCGGCACACAGTACCCCCTGAGCCGTCAGGACGCAGGTATCCCTGCAGGCTGCTACGAGTGCAGTGACGGCGAGTGGGTCTACTTCACCCTGGCCGCTCCCGGCTCCCTGGAGAAGGTCTGCCAGATCACCGGTCTGGAGAAGCTCATCGACGATCCCGAGTTTGCACCGGCAAATCGCTATCGCAACCGTCATATTTTCTACCCCATGTTCCGGGACGCATTTAAGTCCCAGCCCTGTGAGTACTGGACAAACCTGGCAAAGGAGAAGGATCTGACTCTGGTGCGTCTGCATCACTTTGCAGATATCGCTGAGGATCCCCAGGCTTGGGAAAACGGCTATGTAGAGCGTGTGGAGTTCTCCAACGGCAATGTAAACGTCATGCCCGCCAGCCCCATTGAGATGGACTCCTGCACACCTCCCAAGACCCAGGCAACTCCTCCCGCCCCCGGCGCAGATACCGTGGCGGTGCTGGCACAGTTGGGTTACTCCGAGGCGCAGATCAAGGCTATGCTGGAAGCCGGCGCAGCCGTGGCCCTGCAGGCATAATCCACCTTTTAAGAAAAGCCATTTTTGAATGGCTTTTCTTTTTTTGCTCCGGTGACGGAACGAGCGCCGTCTTGACAGGTTTTGCCGAAAATGTTAGAATACATAGGTTAAGTTTATGCTCTTAGGAGAATTTTATGAACGGTAAGATTAGAAAGATAACCGATCGCCTCGGGCGCTTTATCTGGGATTATAAGTTCTGGTTGATCACGCTTGCATCCGTGCTGGTCATTGCGGTGGCAACCGTATTGATCCTGGACATACTGCTAAACCCCGGCGCATTGTCCCCGGAGCCCTCCGCAAGTCAGACCGAGCCTGTTGAAATGCTTTCGGAAGAAACAGAAGAGGATGCTTATATTTACATAGACGAGATCGTAGAATTTCAAGTTTCTGATATTGATACGCAATATCTGCAGACAGACATATACACCACCATAGATAATAACGTCTTTATGGACGCCCTGCTCTATACGGGCTATAATATGGAAAAGCACCGTGCAGACGGCAAGATGTGGCAGTTCGTTCCTGCAGCAGACAAAGCAAGCTTAGGCTACCTCTCCAAGATCACCTATGGCGGCGGCAGCGACGGTTATGAAACCGACGATAGCGGCAAGCCTGACATCGCCTACTTCGAAAGAAATTATCTGGTTTGCGCAACCTTTGTAAACTATGTTTACTTTAATTACCTGCCCAACGTGGCGGGCATCGACACCTCCGCCCTCACCGCTCCCAGCAGTCGCTACAGCGCAAATTCCTGGTACGCTGCCCTGAGAGATTGGGTCGATAAGGGCTACTCCGAGTACATCGAATTTGACTACACTGTTTTGGGCGCCATCGGCAGCAGTTTTATCACGTTTAAGCCGTCCCGGGAGATCCCCATTGGTTCTTTGGTGGTTTTCTGCAACCCCAAAACCTCTATGACCGAGGGCAGCCATGTGGCGGTCTATGCCGGTTACGCCAACGGTTACGACTGGCTCTACCATGTGGGCAACCAGAACGGCCCGGAATTCTGCGCCGTGCAGCGCATGAACTTCGGCCCCAACGCCCGGTGGCCCATCGCCATATTCACACCTCCCAATAATGTCCGTATCTCCCCCGTTTTGGAGATCGAGCTTTTGGACAGATACGGCAAACCCATCGCCGGCAGTGAATTCATTCTGAAACACCCCACCTCCGGCAAGGAGATTTCTTTGGGCACCACTGACGACAGCGGCAAGATCGTCAGAACGGACTTGTCCTACGGTGATTTTGAGCTTGTACAGATCCTGCCGGAAGGTTATTCCTGCGAAAACACCACCAACGAAATCCAGATCACCGGTGTCAACAACAGTTACAACACTGTGCGTATTATCAACACAAAGCTCTCATCATAACAAAAAGCACCACCCCGACGGGGTGGTGCTTTATCATTCTTATTTTCCCATGACGGTCACGACTTTTTCCATCATCTGACGAATGGGAAGCTGATAGGGGCAACGCGCCTCACAGACACCGCAGCCGACGCAGTCCACAGCGGTCTTGGGCAGCGCCGCATACCGTTCTGCCGCCCAATCCTTCAGATTATAACGGCTGTAGTATCCCTCAAACAAGAAAATCGCCGGGATATTGATACCTGCTGTGCAGGGGGCGCAGTAATTGCAGCGGCGGCAGAAATTCGTACCCAGGTCTTTCCGGATTTCGGCAATCTTTGCCTGCTCCGCCTCCGTCAGCGGCGACACATCCGCAGCTGCCGCCACATTCTGGGCGATCTCCTTTTCCTCCGCCATGCCGGGGATCACCACTGTCACGTTGGGGTTGCTCACCACAAAACGCAGCGCCGTCTGGGCATCGTCGATAGCGCCGCCTGCCAAAGGTTTCATGCAGATAAAGCCGATGTTTCTTTCTTTACACTTGGCGATCAGTTCTTCGCCCTGAGTCTCCACAATGTTGTAGGGGAACATGATGGTTTCCACCCACGGCAGTTCCACCGCCTGCCGGAACAGATCCACAGAATGCAGCGTGATGCCGATATGTCCGATCTTGCCCTGCGCTTTGGCTTCCTGCAACGCTTCCAGCGCGCCGCCGGGCGCCATGACCTGCTCTAAGTCCTGACTGTTGGGATTGTGGATCTGATACAGATCGATGTAATCTGTGCGCAGATTTTTCAAGCTGATGTCCACGTCTTTCGCCATGGCTTCCTTTGTCCGTGCCATGCTCTTGGTGGCAAGCACAAAACGCTCCCGGATACCCTCCAGCGCAAAGCCAAGATACTCCTCACTGACGGTGTAGCCACGGGCGGTGTCAATATAATTCACACCCGCCGCCATAAGCTTGTGCAGCAGTGCTTTTGTCCCCTGTGGATCGATTTTTTGAATGGGAATTCCGCCAAAACCCAATCGGGATATGTTCAGTCCGGTCTTTCCTAAAATTCTGTATTCCATAATTTTACTCCTAGCTTTTTGCAGGCTGGGTCAGGTGTCGCCGCCGCCCGGTTTCTCTTATATATCATATCGTAAACAGCGGCGCTTGTCAAAAGGTTTGGTTTTTAGTATAATAACAAAAACGGTTAAGGAGGTGTGTATATGTACTCCCGGGTCTATGTGGAGATCACCAATGTCTGTAATATGAACTGCTCCTTTTGCCACGGGCATAACCGCCCGCCCCGGCAAATGACCGAGGAAGAATACGCCCGTGTGCTGGCGCAGTTGAAGGGAAAGACCCAGTATATCTACCACCACCTGATGGGCGAGCCGCTGGTGCATCCTCTGCTCCCCCGTTTTATTCAGATGGCACGGCAGGCCGGCTTTTTCCCCATGATCACCACCAACGGAACACTGCTGGATTCTCACGGGGACAAGCTGCTGAATATTGGCTTGCATAAGGTCAACATTTCCTTGCACAGCTTTGAGAAGGAACAGCCGGAAAGCCATCGGCTGTATCTGCAAAAAATTGCCAGCTTTGCCCACAAGGCCAACGTTTGCGGCACGATCATTTCCCTGCGGCTTTGGAATAACGGCTGCGATGACGGCAAGAATCAGTATGCCCTTGCCCTTTTGCAGGAAATGCTCCCCGGTCAGTGGACACCCAACACCCGTGGCTATCGCATCCAGGACAAGCTGTTTCTGGAGTGGGGCGACCGCTTTGCCTGGCCTGACCTGAATGCGCCGGACTATGGCGATCGGGTCTCCTGCTACGGTCTGCGGGATCACTTCGGCATCCTCAGCGACGGAACGGTAGTCCCCTGCTGCCTGGACAGTGACGGCGTTATGCCCTTGGGAAATGTTTTCAGCGAAAATCTGTCAGATATTCTGGCATCCCACCGGGCGGAAAGCATCGCCCACGGCTTCCGCTGCCACACCGCCACCGAAGCCCTCTGCCGCCACTGCGGCTACGCCCAAACCCATTTGAATAAATAAAAAGACAGCCAGCCGAAAGGCTGACTGTCTTTTTTTGGTTGCGGAGGCAGGACTCGAACCTACGACCTTCGGGTTATGAGCCCGACGAGCTTCCAACTGCTCCACTCCGCGATATTGTGCACCTCAAGCGCCCAGTCATTATAGCATACACCAGTTGCTTTGTCAACCACATTTTCCCTATGTCGTTATTTGTGAATATTATAAAAAATCTCTTGTCAAACAGCACTGTTATATGGTAATATTATTCTATCTTGAAATCATACTTTTATCCATAACGGTATGACAAAGCAAAAGGAGATGTTCAACTATGAAATCTACAAAGAAATTCCTTGCAATTGCGTTGGCTGCGCTGATGACCCTGAGCCTTGCTGCTTGTGGTGAAAAAGCACCCGTTGAGACTGACCCCGTACCCTCTACCACCGAGAATGTGGCAGACACTAAGGTTGTGGGCAAGCTGATCATGACCACCGACGCTTGCGTTTCTATCAGCTACGAAGCTACCGGTCTGGTAGTCGCTGTTGATCCCATCAACGGCGAGGGCGATACTATGCTGGAAAGCTACACCGACTTCGTTGGCAAGTCCTGCGCTGATGTTGTTGCTGAACTGGTCACTCTGGCCATCGAGAGCAACAACCTCACCCGTAACATCGTGATCAAGCCCGTTGTCGGCTCCAATGTTCTGGATGCAGACTTCCTGAACAATGTGATTTCCAAGGCACAGGTCACCGCCGATGCCGCTTACGTCACTGCAAATGCTATCCTGGTAAAGCTGGATACTTTGGATGACTACGGCTACGTGGACTACGAGACCGCAAAGGCTATCGTTCTGAGCTATCTGGAGCTGGAGAACGCTACCACCTTTGCCGGCAGCGAGGATCCCAACTCCCAGGGTCAGTATCTGTTCTACGTTGAGGAAGGCGAGCTGGCTGCTCATTACCTGCTGGACGCTACCTACTGCACCGTAGAGGAGATCGCTGAGGACGATCCCATTCTGTGGGACAGCGAGAACGATAACACCCCCGAGGACAGCGAGCAGAGCGCTGCTGCAGAGCAGGAAGCTGTAAATGCAGAGTCTGCTGAAACTGAGACTCCCAATGCAACGCAGCCTGCTGAGACCACCGCTCCCGACGAGGCAGTGTAATTACACAACAAATAAACCGCAGAAGGAATTCTCCTTCTGCGGTTTTTATTATCCTAACAGATCGTCCATATTGTAGAAGCCTGCGCTCTTGCCTGCCATAAACCGGGCGGCATCCACTGCGCCTTCTGCCAGCATGCCCCGGTCTGCCGCCTCATGGCGGAGGGTCAGGGTCTGACTGCCGGCGCAAATATGCACCTCGTGAACGCCCACCACATTGCCCATACGCAACGAAGCGATGCCCACTTCATTTTTCTCACGCTTGCCCTCGCCGGCTCTGCCACAATGCTCCGTCAGCTCCGGACGGGCAGCCTTCACTGCCGCAAACAGCATTTTCGCCGTGCCGCTGGGGGCATCCACTTTCCGATTGTGGTGGATCTCCACGATCTCAATATCCGCCTCCGGGAAACATGCAGCCGCCTGCTTTGCGAGTTTACATAATACAGCAATTCCCAAGCTCATGTTGCCACTGAAGAACACCGGGATCTGCTGAGCGGCAGCCTCGATCAGCGCCTTTTCCTCTGGGGTATGACCGGTGGTGCCGATAACGGCAGCGCAGCCGTTTTCCTTGGCATACTGCAGTACATCTGCCACTGCGCTATGGTGGGAGAAGTCGATGATCACATCTGCGTCCACCTTGCCCAACTGGGCGAAGGTCTTTGCCACACCGTTTTCACCGTCCACACTGACTCTGCCTGCCAATTCCTCGCCCAGGCTCTGGCAGATCAGCTTGCCCATTGCGCCGTTGGCGCCGCATACGATCGCTCTCATAAGGTTTCCTCCGTTTTCTCTGTATGAGCGCAGTATATCACAAATATCCAAAAAAAGAAATAGGAAATTCCATTTTCTGTGATTATCTGCTGTTTCACAGGCGCAAAAAGGAGAGGTTACCCTCTCCTTTTTATTCCACTGCGTCGAACTGGGATTGATATAGCTGATAGTAGAAGCCCTTTTGCGCCATCAGGTCATCGTGGGCTCCCTGCTCCACCACCTGACCGCCGTCCAGCACCAGGATATGATCCGCAGAACGGATAGTAGACAGCCGGTGGGCAATTACAAAGCAGGTCTTATTCTGCATCAGGGTACGCATGGCCGCCTGGATCCGCTGCTCCGTCCGGGTATCCACATTGGATGTCGCCTCGTCCAGAATCAGCATGTGGGCATCCAGCAGCATGGCTCTGGCGATGGTCAGCAGCTGCTTCTGACCCTTGGAAATAGACGTACCGTTATCGGACAGCACCGTGTTATATCCCTCCGGCAGCCGGGAGATATAGCCATGGATATGGGCAGCTTTGGCTGCCGCAACCACTTCCTCCATGGTGGCATTTTCCTTGCCATAGGCGATGTTATCAAAAATCGTGCCATGGAACAGCCATGTGTCCTGCAGTACCATGGAATATGCCTTTCGCAGAGAGTCACGGGTGACCTTGCGGACATCGTGTCCATCCACGTAAACTGCGCCGCTATCTACATCGTAGAAGCGCATCAAAAGATTGATAATCGTGGTCTTGCCTGCGCCGGTAGGGCCGACGATGGCTGTCAGGCTGCCGGGCTCAGCGTGCAAGTCCAGTTCCCGGATAATCGGCTGACCGGGAATGTAGGAAAAGTCCACATTCTGAAGCTGTACATCACCTTGCACATGTTCCAACACTACGGCCTCCGGATCATCTGCCGGTTCGGGCTTGGCATCGATCAAGCTGAACACACGCTCCGCCGCTGCAAAAGCGCTCTGCAGCTCGGACAGAATGTTTGCCACCTCGTTGATCGGGCCGGAGAACCGCCGGGAGTACATCACAAAGCTGTTCAGATCGCCCAGCCGCACCTGACCTTTCAGGAACAAAATTGCGCCAAAGGTGCTGATCAGCGCCACAGAGATATTGTTGACGAACATGATGATCGGTCCGGACACCGTACCAAAGGCCTCCGCCATGGAGTAGGCATGGACCGCCTCTTTGTTTTTCTCGTCAAAACCTTCCTGCACCGCCGCCTCCTGACCATAAGCATGGACAGTTTTCTGACCGGAGAGCATTTCCTCCACATAGCCATTGAGCTTGCCCAGCTTGGCAGACCGTCGCCGGAACAGCGGGCGCACCCGAGTGGTGATAAACCGGGTAAACAGGAATGTAACAGGAACGGTTAGCAGGAATATGCCCACCAGCTTGGGAGCTATGGAGAGCATCATACCAAAAGCAACCACCACGGTAATGGCGCTGTTGACAATTTGCAAAAGGTCATTGGCAAGGCTCTGGTTCACCGTATCGATGTCATAGGTGATCACAGAGATAATATCGCCGGTCTGATATTTGTCAAAAAATCCCACCGGCAGCCGGGAAAGGTTTTCAAACACATCGTGGCGCATCTGCCGGGAAACAGCACGGGACAGCTTCAGCATGATCACATGCAGCACATAGCCCAACGCAGAGGACAGCACATAGCACAGAAGCATCAGTCCGGCGCACCACAGCACCGTATGAAAGTCTACCTGACCGGCGCCCAAATCGATGGCATTGATAGCCTGACCTGAAAGTTTAGGACTTAACAGTCCAATTACATTGCCGGAAAGCGCCAGAATCAGCGCCAGCACCACCAGCAGACGATTTCTGCCGATGTACTTCCACAGACGCAGCAGCATCTTGCCCATATCCACTTTGCCTTCGCCAAATCGCCGCTTATCTCCGGATACCTCCGCACGGCGCATACGGGAGTTGGGGCCGCCGCCCATCATAGGACCAGCCATCAGGACACCTCCCTTCCCTCGCCCATTTGGGTCTGGGCGATGATGCGGTATTCCTCACAGCTTTCCATCAGGTGGGCATGATCGCCTGCGCCGATCACTGCGCCGTCAGACATGACCAAAATCAAATCTGCATGCTGCAGCGAGCTGATACGCTGGGTCACTAACACTGTGGTGGTATCCCGGTAATGCTCCCGCAAAGCCTTGCGCAGATCCGAGTCCGTCTTATAGTCCAGCGCAGAGGAAGCGTCGTCCAGCACCAGAATCTCCGGGTCAGCCGCCAAAGCACGGGCGATGAGCAAGCGCTGCTTCTGACCGCCGGAGAGGTTGTTGCCACGGACAGCCACCGGCGCATCCATGCCACCGGCTTTTTCGGCGATAAAACCGGCCTGGGCGCACTGCGCCGCCTTTTCCACCGCCTCGTCGGAAATATCCCGGAAAAAGCGAATGTTATGGGCGATGGTGCCCTCTGCAATAAAGTCATTCTGAAATACGATGCCGAACTTCCTGCGCAACTGCTCATAGGGAATGGTGCGAATATCTGCACCGTCCAGCAGCACAGTTCCTTCGTCCACATCGTACAGCCGCATCAGCAGATTGAGTATGGTACTCTTGCCGCTGCCGGTGCTGCCCAAAATGCCCAAGGTCTGTCCCTTTTCCAGCCGAAAACTCAGGTTATCCGTATTCTTGCCCACACCGGTATAGGAGAAAGACACATTTTGAAATTCAATATGGGCGGCAGGCTGCTCTACCAATCCAGCCGGCAGCACCTGCATATCCTCCGGCAATGCCAGTACATCAGAAATACGCTTGGCGCTGGCCTCGCCTCTGGACCACATAATAAAGATACGGGTCACGCCGGACATGGCATTGAGGATCATGGTAAAATACTGCAGCGCAGCGATGATCACGCCGGCTTTGATATTGCCGTCGTTGACCCGGTATGCGCCCACGACCACCACCAAAGTCAGACCGATATGCAAAATGGTGGACGTGATAGGGCCGGTGACACCGGTGACCATACCTGCCTGCTCGGACACGCTGGAAAGCTCACCGTTCACCTCGTCAAACCGGGCTTTTTCATGCTCGGTCTTGCTCAGCGCCTTGATGACACGGATGCCGGTGATATTCTCCTGCATTACCCGGACGATCTTATCCAGCACAGTCTGCTGTCTGGTAAAGATGGGCAGGCTCTTTTTGGACACATAATATACCACCGCCGAGATCACCGGCAGCAACAGAATCAGAATCAGCGCCAGCTGCCAATCCAGCCGCACCATCATAATGATGCCGCCCACCAGCAAAATGGGTGCACGGATACCCATACGCTGGATACGGGTCAGCATATTGTTGAAATTATATGTATCGCTGGTGAGTCGGGATTCGGCAGAGGAAACCGTCAGCCGATCCATCTGCCGGGCAGACAGCTGCTGCAGCTTTTGGAACAGATCATGGCGGATCTGTCTGGTCACTCTGCCGGAGGTAAAGGCGCTGATAGCATTGGCAGTAAAGTTCAGCACCAAACACAGCAGTGCGCACAGCACCATCAGGCCGCCGATCCAATAGATCGCCGGCATGTCGCCTTTGGGCGCTACCTCGTCGAGCATGGTTTCCATCAGCGAGGGAATCCAAAGCTCTGCGTATGCTGCGCCGAATTTCAGCGCCAAAGTCAGCAGAATAAAGCCAATCTCCGGGCGGATATATTTCATTAAGCCTTTCATTCCCTCGCCTCCTTTCCGGACGGAATGGTGATTTCTATGTTTATTTTAGCACAGCTGCCCCGGCGGGTAAAGTATAAAAAACCCCATCCGACGCAAAATAATGGCGCAAGGAGGGATTTTATGAAAGAGGATGAGAAAAAAACCACCGGCTGGGAGGTCACAGACCCAAAGCCGCCGGTGATCCGCTCCGGACACATGGAAAACCGCAAGGAGCATTAACAAATTTCGATTTTTCGACCAGATATTGTAGGGGCGTGCATCGCCAAATTGGACTTTGCCTATGCGGAAAAATAAAAAGCACGCAGCTAACACTGCGTGCTTTTTATATCAGATCTCTTTGTACATAGCGCCGGCATCGTCCTTACGGACATTATCCGCCACTTGTACGACCTCCACCGCCACGGTTCTTGCGCCCATAGCGATCTCGATCTTGTCGCCGACCTTGACATCGTAACTGGCCTTGACTACACGGCCGTTTACACTGATGCGGCCATTGTCGCAGGCTTCGTTGGCAACTGTCCGCCGTTTGATCAGGCGGGATACCTTCAGGTACTTGTCAAGACGCATTGGGGAGCTACCTTACTTTGCGACAGCGTCCTTCAGAGCCTTAGCAGCCTTGAAAGCGGGCAGACGGGTAGCGGGAATCTGAATGGTCTCCTTGGTGCGGGGGTTGCGGCCTACGCGAGCCTCACGAGCCTTAACCTCGTAAGTGCCGAAACCGGAAACCTGTACCTTCTCGCCCTTAACCAGGCTAGCGGTGATGGTCTCCATGGTAGCGTTGATGACACGCTCTGCGTCCTTCTTGGTCAGGCCGGTCTTCTCGGCTACTGCAGCGATCAGTTCAGTCTTGTTCATAGTAAATCGTCCTCTTTCATAATTAATGAGTTCATACGGGACTTTATCGTAACATATCGCAACAATAATTGCAAGTATTTTTGTCAAAAATCGTGAAATTTTACAATAAATACTGAAAGAAATCCAATTATTTGGGGTTCAAGTGTTATAATTTGAGTAATTTGGCAATTTTATCACCCTTGGGCAGCAGCATGCAATCCTCTGCGGTAATAGCCTTACATTTGACCACAGCCACGCAATAGACTACAACACCCACTGCAATCGGCACACCGCACAGCAAGATCCGGCCGCCATCCTCACCCAGCAACCGGGTCAGCAGCCATGTTGCGCCGTACACCGCAGCGCCCATCAGCGCCGCCGGGAGCAGGGAGCGCAGCAGGTTGGGCAGCAGCTTGGGTTTCTGGGGAACGATCCTGCCGATGGCGATCAGGTTCATAGCCGCAATAGCGGAATAGCCCAACACAGCACCCAAAGGCACACCCACGATGCCCAGCTTGGGATTGCCCACCAGCATATACACGATCGCCAGCTTTACCAGACCTGCCAGCAGCATATTCACCACCGGAACATGGGCATAGCCATGGGCCTGCATCAAAGCGTTGGTATACTGGATCACCGCATACAGAAATACGCAGATACCCAGCACCGCCATCAAGGTGGTGGCAAGTTCCAGCTTTTCACCGGTGTAGCCGCCTAACAGCGCCATGATGGGTCTTGCCAGCAGACACAGACCCACACTGCAGGGCAAACTGATCAAACCGGTGATTCGGGCAGCGGATTCCTCCGTTTCCCTGACGCCTGTGTCATTTTTCAGAGTCAGATGATTGGTGATCGCCGGGATCACACTGATGGCAATGGGTACGATAAATGCGCAGGGCATGTTATAGATGGTCATGGTCATGCTGTAGATACCCTTCATGGTATCTGCCACATCCTGAGAAAGGCCGTTGGCGGTGAGCAGCTGACCCATATACAGCTTTTGCTCCACCACCGTCAGCAGCTGCAGACCTGCAGAGCCGATGGTGATGGGTACGGCGATAGCCAGCAACCCTTTCAGCGCCATGCCGTAGGACATCACATCCTCATCGGTTTGGGGCAGCTGCTTATAGGCAGGCCGGAACTTGCCGTAAAGGAACACCACGGAAATGGCGCAGCTGACGGTAACACCTAAAATCGCACCGCCGGCAGACAAGGGAATGCTCTTGGTAAAGTACATCAGCGCAAAGGCTGCGCCCAGACCCACAATGAGCTTAAACACTGCCTCCAGCACCTGGGATGCGGAAGTGGGACGCATATCTCCCTGCCCTTGGAAAAATCCACGGAAGGTGGAGATCACACCCATTAGAAGTGCGCAAGGTCCTAAAAAGAGAATGGCATACTTGGCATTGGGCTGCTCCAGCCAGTTGGCAAGGGGCGCTGCAAAGAGCACCATCAACGCCGTACTGACAATGCCCAGTCCCAAAAACAGACCCCGGGCAGTCTTGTACACCCGGCGCACCTGAGCGTAATGTCCCAGGGCGCTTGCCTGACTGATCATCCGGCTCATAGCCACCGGCAAGCCGGCAGTGGAGATCATCAGCAGCACAGAGTAGATATCATAGGCAGTTGTAAAATAACCGTAACCCTGGTCGCCAATGACCATTTTCAGCGGTATCTTATACAACGCGCCGATGACCTTTACCACGGCAGTTGCCAGCGCCAGCAAGGCTGCGCCGTGGAGAAAGGTTTGTTTTTTGGTTGAATCTGCCATTTGTTACTCCTTATCCATCAAACGGGGAATGGCGTAGGTCATGATTTCCTGCACCACAGCGTTCAGGTCGATGGTGGGGAACTGACCGTTTTGATACAGCACCTTGCCGCCCACCATAGTCATAGCCACATCGCCGCCCTTGGCAGCGAATACCAGCGCATTCATAACATCGTGGCAGGGCATCAGATGGGGCGCAGAGAAGTCTACCAGCGCAATATCTGCGTCCATGCCCTCTTTCAGCATGCCGGTCCGGTCAGCTCTTTGCTGGGCTCTTGCGCCGCAGGCAGTTGCCATCATCAGCACCGCAGAGGCAGGCATGGTGTTGGCATCGCCGCCGGTTTTCCGGGCATCCAGCGCCGCATAGCGCATCACTTCAAACATGTCCAGATTGCCGCATTCCACTGCGCCGCCGGTACCCAGCGCCACATTCATACCGGCTTTGACACAGTCGGTAATGGGGGTGGCAGGCAGACCTGCTTTGGCATAAGCCATGGGGGTGGAAACCGCCGTTGCCTTGCGCTTGCCCAAAAGCTTGCGCTCCTCCTCGGTCAGTCCTGCGCAGCCGGTGGCGGTCACCGGTACAGAAAATACCCGGTGGGTATCCAGCAGCTCCGCCACACCCAAGCCGGTGCGTTCCAAACACTCCTCCGCCTCTGCAGCGGTTTCTGCCAAGTGCAGCTGCAAGCCTAAATTCTTTTCCGCCGCCCATGCAGACAGTCCCTCCCACAAGGGGTAGTTGCTGGTATATTCTGCATACAGACCGGCATCGATGCGGATACGGCCATCCTCGTAATTATGCCACTTCTCCGCCACACGGCACTGCTCGGCGCACTGCTCGTCAGTATCAAAATCAAACTCCTCGCTAGGGTCGATAAACCGGTAGGCAGAAAGGGCGAGGTTTGCCTTGATACCGCTTTCCGCCACCGCCTGCGCAGTAGCCTCCGGGTAGTAATACAAATCGGAAACCGAGGTGATGCCGAACCGCAAGCACTCGGCGATGCCCAAAAGGGCGGCAGCCTTTGCGCTCCGGGCATCCATCTTGTCCTCCCGGGTCAGCTGCTGCTCCAGCGCCTCCCGGCGAGATGCATCGTCGGCAAAGCACCGCAAAACCGTGGTCGCCAAATGGGTATGGCAGTTCACCAAACCGGGCATCGCCACCATACCGGTGCCGTCGATAATGGTCTTGGGCTGCTGACCGGGGGCTTGTTTGCCGATATAGGATATTTTACCGTCGGTGATGCCCAGATATGCGCCAAAGAGCACATCCATGCGTTCATTCATCGTCACCGCAGTCACATTTGCAATCAAAGTATCCAAGAAAAGACTTCCTTTCCGATTCCATACATTAACGCTTTATATAAGCTTAAATAAGGCTTCCTTTTGGGACAGTACACTGTCCAGCTGCTCTATGTACTGTTCCGGGAATTTGGGGTTGTGGAACCGCTGCAGCGAGCCGTCGGGCAGGTTAACCTTGTTCATTCCGCCGCCGCCTAAGGACACGATGGTATGCAGTTCCTCCATCATATAGATATTATACAGACAGTCCCGTTCATTCCGGCTCCAGCCAACATTTTCAAAGCTGCCGGACATATATTTCTGCCGGTACAGATAATAAGGCTTGTACCCCAGCCGGGATAGTGTCTCGTTGGCATAGGCGACCATTTGGGTCACATCCTCCGCCGTGGGCAGGCTTACCTGCCGTTCAAACAAGTCTGCGCCTTTTTTCAGCGCAAGGGTATGCACCGTAATATTGCTGGGCAGCAGCGCAGCCACTTCGTCCAACGACCGGATAAAGCCATCTACGCTATCACCGGGCAGTCCGGCGATCAAATCCATATTGATGTCCGTAAAACCCGCTGCCACCGCCTGCTCATAACTGCGGCGCACATCCGCTGCCGTGTGGGGTCTGCCGCTGGCACGGAGCACACTATCCACCATACTCTGGGGGTTGATGCTCATTCTGTCCGCCCCGTGGCTGCGAATGGTTTGGAGCTTTTCCAAGTCCAATGTGTCGGGTCTGCCGCCCTCCACCGTAAATTCCACGCAGCGGGTCAGGTCGATATTTGCCCGGATGGCATCCAAAAGCCAAGCCATCTGCCCGGCTGACAAGGTGGTGGGTGTACCGCCGCCGATATAGACAGTGCGTACGGTCTTACCGGATGCTTTCAAAAGCTTTCCCGTGACCTCCAGCTCCTTTGCAAGGGCTTGCAGGTAGGGGTCCAGCAGTTCTGTTCGCTTGCCAACGCTGCGGCTGACAAAGCTGCAGTAGGCGCACCGGGTGGGACAAAACGGAATTCCCACATAGAGGGAAATGTCCGTGCTTTGGGTTTTTTCGTATGCCCGGACTGTGGACTCCGAGCAGGCCAGCGCCAGCTCTGTCCGCTCCGGGGTCACATAGTACACATCCTGCAAAAGCTTTCTTGCGGAAGCTTTTGTGCCGCCGGCAAGCAGATGCTTGGTGGTGATTTTTGTGGGTCGCACACCCGATAAGGCGCCCCAAGCCGGCGCTTTGGGCAGCTGGGGCAGCGCCGCCCGGTAAAGGCTTTGCTGCAAGATCCGCCGCCGCAGCTGTACGGTCTCCGCCCTGGCTGGCAGACGGCGTATGCCACGGGTGGTAGTCTGGTCTGCGGTAATGGTCGTCACCGCGGTGAGCCATTTTCTGCCACGGCACAGCCGGGATTCCACCCGTACCGCCGCCTCTACCCCGAACAGGCTCAGGCACAGCTGCTCCACCGCATAACGGTCATCATGACCGACGAGAGTCAGCTCGATCATAAGCTATACATATAGGGGTTGAGCTGCCGCTCAAAGTTCAGGTCTGTGCTTTCGCCATGGCCGGGAAACACCTTGTAATTGCCCTCCAGCGCCGCCAGTCGGGCAAGGGATTGCCGCATCTGGGCAGGATTGCCGCTGGCAAGGTCGGTTCTGCCGCAAGTGCCGGCAAACAAAGTGTCGCCGGAGAACATGGTATCCTCCACCAGCAGGCACACACCGCCTACGGTATGACCGGGGGTGTGCAGTACCTGCAGGGAAAGACCTGCCACGGCGACGGTATCGCCCTCGTCATAAAAATCTGTAGCGCAAATGTCGCCGGAGGGATACCGATGATTGATTTCCAGCTCTGCCTTGTGGACATAGACCTTACAGCCGGTCATCTCCACCAGCTTTTTCACACCGAACACATGGTCAAAATGGGTATGGGTCAGCAGGATCGCCTCCAGCTGCTTGCCGGTGGCTCGGACACGCTCCATGATTTTCTCCGGATCAAAACCCGGGTCGATCAGAGCGCAGGTATCAGAGCCATCGCCCCAAATGAGATAACAGTTGGTGTACAGATCACCGCCAACCAAAGTTTGCATATTCATAAGATCACCTCAAAAGAAGTTTTACCGTCTGGGGGAATTCATCAGTTGGTCGGTGTCCAGAATCAGCGTCACCGGGCCGTCATTGACGGATTCCACCTGCATATCTGCGCCGAACTGTCCATGCTGGGGCGCAAAGCCCAAGGCTTCGCAGTCGCGCAAAAACTGCTCATACAGCCGATTGCCCAGCTCCGGGGGCGCAGCATCGGTAAAGCTGGGACGGCGACCCTTGCGGCAGTTGCCGTAAAGGGTGAACTGGCTCACCACCAGCACCTGACCGCCCACATCTGCAAGACCCAGATTCATTTTGCCGTTTTCGTCCTCGAACACACGCAGACCCAGCGCCTTATCCGCCAGATACCGGCTATGCTCGGCGGTGTCCTCCGGGCCGATGCCCAGCAGAATCAGAAAACCTTTGCCGATTTTTCCCACTACCTCGCCGTCAATGCAGACGGAGGCAGAATTTACTCTTGTTAGTACAGCGCGCATAATTTCTCCTTTAGTTCTGTCCCCGGCGAGAGCCAAGCACATCCCGTACATTGAGCAGCTTGTTGCGGATACTGTCCAGCTCCGCCACATTCTTGACCTCGAAACGGACGGTAAAAATACTGTGTCCGTCGGGCAGGTCTTTACCGTAAAGTTCCTTCACTCGCACACGGGCAGAGGTCATCACCATAGCAACATCCAAAAGCAAGCCGTCACGGGTGATGCAGTCCAGCTCCAGGGTGGTATCAAAGGGCTGCTCAGAAACGCTATCCCAGCGCACACGCACCCAACGAGCCGCCTGCTTGGGATCGGTAATGCCGGCAGTATTGGGGCAGTCCGCCCGGTGGATAGACACACCAAAACCCTTGGTGATAAAGCCAACGATGGCATCGCCGGGAACGGGGGTGCAGCACTTGCTGAACTTGATCATGCAGGAGTCGATATCCTCCACGATGACACCGTTGACCGCATGGCGGTTGCGCTTGCTGTCCTCTGCTTCCGGATTCAGCCGTAAGGGGTTCTGGTTGGCTCTGTCCGCCTTCACCGCCTTGTGAATATCGTCACGGATCTTGCCGGCAGCCTTCACCGCCGTCATGCCGCCATAACCGATGGCAGCGTACAAGTCCTCCCAGGTGTCGAAGGACAGCTTTTTCAGCAGGCTCTTTTGCAGATCTTCTTCCATGGTGGTGGGCATGGGCAGCAGCAGGCGCTTCATTTCTGATTCGAAGCTTGCCTTGCCGTGGAGGATATTCTCCTCACGCTTCTCCCGCTTAAACCACTGCTTGATCTTGGTGCGAGCCTGATTGGATTTACAGATATTCAGCCAGTCACGGCTGGGGCCTTTTGCGTTATTGGAAGTAATGATCTCCACAATATCGCCGTTTTGCACCGTTGCGTCAATGTTGACGATACGGTTGTTCACCTTGGCGCCGACCATGGAGTTACCAACACCGGAGTGAATGGCATAGGCAAAGTCGATAGGCGTAGAGCCGGCAGGCAGAGAAACGATCTTGCCCTTGGGGGTGAACACGAACACCTCGTCATCGAACATGTCGATTTTCAGGGAGGTCACATAGTCCTCCGCATCGGTGTCCTGCTGGCTTTCCAGCAAGCGGCGCACCCACTCGAAGTCCTTTTCGTCACCGTTGCCGCTGCCCTGCTTATATTTCCAGTGGGCAGCAATGCCGTATTCTGCGGTTTCGTGCATTTCCCAAGTGCGGATCTGCACCTCAAAGGGAATGCCCTGACGACCGATCACGGTGGTGTGCAGGCTCTGATACATATTGGGCTTGGGGGTGGAAATATAATCCTTAAACCGACCGGGCACCAGATTGAACAAATCGTGGATATGACCCAGCACGTTATAGCAATCGGGAATGGATTCCACCACCACCCGGAATGCGTAAATATCGTACAGCTCCTCCAGGCTCTTGCCCTGGGCGTTCATCTTACGATAGATAGAGTACACATGCTTGATTCGGCCGTAGGTCTTACACTGGATGCCCACGTCCTTCATGCGGTCGGTGATGCGCTCCTGAATGGTGCGCATAAACGCCTCGTCCTGCTCTTTGTGGGCTTTCAGATATGCCATGATATCCTCATAGCCGGCAGGGTCCAGATACCGCAAAGCAATATCCTCCAGCTCCCACTTCAGCTTTTGCATACCAAGCCGGTGAGCAAGGGGCGCATAGATATCCATGGTCTCCCGGCACTTGCTGATCTGCTTTTCCGGGGTCTGATACTGCATGGTGCGCATATTGTGCAGACGGTCGGCGATCTTGACGATCACCACACGAATGTCCTTGGACATTGCCATGAACATTTTGCGCAGGTTCTCCATCTGCTGCTCCTCGGAGCTGGAGAAGTTGGCGCGGGTCAGCTTGGTAACACCCTCCACCAACTCTGCCACCGTTTCGCCGAACTGCCGGGCGATGTCATCGTGGGAAGCATCGGTATCCTCGATGCAATCATGCAGCAGCGCCGCCAGCACTGCATCGGTGTCCATGCCCATTTCCGCCACGATCTGGGCAACCGCCAGCGGGTGAATAATATAAGGCGAGCCGTCCTTGCGCTTTTGCGCCTTGTGCTTATCGCTGGCATAGGCAATCGCCTGCTCGATCAGTTCTTTGTCTGCACCGGGCAAATATTTTTGCAGCGTCCGCTGCAACGCTTCATAATGATCCTGATAATTTTCCATGTGGTCGTCCTCTTATCGTGCAATGACGGCTTGTAGCCGCTGCATAGTCCGGCTCTCATTCAGATCTGCTTTGCGGTCTGTGGGGATCTGCCGGAGCGCTATGTATTTATGCGTCCACTGCTGGTGCAGCAATCCCACATCGGAGAAAATATCCAAACAAGTCAGCAGTACACCCAAGCCCATGGGCTTGCCGGTCTGCCGCACCAATTTCCGCAGCAGGCACTCCGGTGTTTCCACCACCTGACCGCCGGGGGCAGCATCCAGATACCGCCAAACCATGCCCAGCGTTTCCCGATCCGGCAACAGCGCCTGCGCAGTCTTGCTGTCCAGACCGCCGTTGCGCAGCGCCCGGTAGCCGGAAAGATCCATGGAGCATTCCGCCTTGCAGGCAGGGCGGATATCCACCACATTCATCTGCACGGAGCGCTCGCCCCGGAATTCATTGATCTGGGGGTTAAATGCCACATCCACCACATCGCCGTTGGCGATGGCGGCGCTTTGCATATTGGTGCTGAACCAGATAGCTTGCAGATTGTATCTGCCGCTGTGCAGCCGCAGCCGCAAATGCCGTCCGCCGCCCACCGGGGTCACCCGGTCAGCCACCAGATCCTGCATTACCAGTAAAGGCTTGGGACAGCCGTTGCCGCAAGGCTCCAGCTGGGAAAGAGATTCGATATTGTGAATGGTCAGCATTTCCGGCGGTATAGCGCAGTCTGTATCCAGCACCGTACGGGGTACATCCTGATCGTAGTATGCCCGTGCCAGCTTGCCGATGGCCTCCCGGAACGCCGGGATCTGACTGCGGCTGATGGTAAAGCCAGCCGCCAATTCGTGACCGCCATAGCTTTCCAGTAAATGAGAAAGCTGGGTCAGCGCAGAAAACAGGTTAAAACCGCCGTAGCTCCGGGAGCTGGCTTTGCCGCTTTCTCCGTCCAGACAGATCAAAAATGTGGGGCAGCAATATTCCTCGGCGATCCGGCTGGCAACAATGCCCACCACGCCCTGGTGCCAATTCTCGTCTGCCAAAACGATAGCGTCCGGCATTTTATCCTTCGGCAGCATCTGTACTGCCTGATCGTAGATCTCCGCTTCCACCGCCTGCCGCTGGCGATTCAGCTCGCACAAGCCGATGGCAGCCTTTCTCGCCTGCTGGGGGTCATCGGTGAGGAACAATTCCACTGCCAGATCGATTTGACCCATTCTGCCGGCGGCATTGATCCGGGGAGCAAGGATATAGCCCACCGACGCTGCGGTCAGGCTTTCCTTGTCACAGTCCGCCTGCTCCAACAGCGCCAGAACGCCGGGGCGACGGGTATTACGGAGCATCTGAAGTCCCCGGGAAACAAACACCCGGTTCTCCCCTTGCAGATTCATTACATCCGCCACTGTGCCCAAACACACCAAGTCGGCATACTCCGCAAGCACGGCATCCTGGCTGCCCTGCAAAGCGCCGGCAAGCTTGAATGCCACGCCCACACCGGACAAATCCTTGTGGGGGTAGCTGCAGTCCGGGCGGTGGGGATCTACCACTGCCGCAGCCTGGGGCAGGGCATCTTTACATTCGTGGTGGTCGGTGATCACCAGGTCAATGCCCATCTGGGCGCACAAAGCCGCTTCCTCTACGGCGGTGATGCCGCAGTCTACGGTGATAATGAGCTTGACACCTTGGCTGTGGAGCTGCCGAATGGCGATGGGATTCAGACCGTAGCCCTCCTCCAGCCGACCGGGGATATAGGGCACACAGTCACCGCCCCGGCTGCGCAGATAGTCTGTCAGCAGGCAGGTGGCGGTAATACCGTCCACATCATAGTCGCCAAAAACCGCCATTTTTTCACCCCGCTCCAGGGCAAGGCGCACACGGGCAGCCGCCGGCTCCATGTCTTTCATACAGCCGGGGTCTACCAGCGGACAATCGCAGTCCAGATAAGTATTTGCCTGCTGAGGATCTTCCTTGCCCCGAGCAGCCAGTACCATCGCTGCCAGCGGCGCATAGCCGCCCTCTACCAATCGATTAACCGCTTCTGTTTTTACTTCCGCTACATTCCAAATTCCATATTTCAAAATACAACACATCCAACTATAAACTTTTTCCTTATATTATAACAAAAAAACAACATTTGTACAATAGGAATCTGCAATTTTCACCGGGAAAATCCACATATTTGACCAATGTGTTATACTGTAGAAAAGGGGGTTTGGATATGCTCAATACCACACTTTGCTACATTACGCAAGGCGACCGGGTTCTGATGCTCCACCGGACGAAAAAAGAGCAGGATATCAACAAGGATAAATGGATCGGTATCGGCGGCAAATTCGAGGAAAACGAATCGCCGGAGCAGTGCCTGCTGCGGGAAGCTTTGGAGGAAACCGGTCTTACGCTGACAAGCTGGAAATGCCGGGGTGTCGTCACCTTTCTGAACACCTGCTGTGAAGGCGAATATATGTACCTGTTCACCGCCGATGGCTTCGAAGGGCAACTGAAAACCTGCGACGAGGGCGAGCTGCAATGGGTCAGCCGGGAATTTTTGGATCAGCTGCCTAAGTGGGAGGGCGATCAGATTTTTTTGGATCTTTTGTGGCAGGATGCGCCGTTCTTTTTGCTGACGCTGCGCTATGACGGCGACAAGCTGGTGGAGGCTGTTTTAGACGGAAAGAAAATAAAATAAAAAAAGCAGCACCGAATGATCGGTGCTGCTTTCTTGTTTGCTTTTATTAGCCTTCTGCACGCATCTGAGCGGAGCACTCGCTGCAGTATACGGGTCGGTCGGACTTGGGCTCGAAGGGAACCTTTGCCTCGCCGCCGCAACGGGCGCAAGTAGCGGTGAAGAACTCACGGGGGCCACGGGCAGCATTCTTGCGAGCATCACGGCAAGCCTTGCAGCGCTGGGGCTCATTCTGGAAGCCGCGCTCTGCGTAGAATTCCTGCTCACCAGCGGTGAAAACGAATTCGCTGCCGCACTCTTTGCAAACTAAAGTCTTGTCTTCGTACATTGTGTTTACCTCTTTTCGGATAATTCATGCCCCGTGAAAACCCATCGATTACGAACGGAAATTAACCAGAGCTGGTATTTATGGTGACAACTCACCGTGGTGTATTATACACAAACTGGTGCAATTTGTCAATACTTTATGAAATTTTTATGCGTTTTATGAACATTTTGTGCAATTTTATCAAAGTCCAAACTGGGTTTGTCCTTGATAGGCAATGCCTAAATGCTGATATGCCAGCTGGGTCACACACCGGCCTCTGGGGGTACGGGTCAAAAAGCCCAGCTGCATCAGGTACGGCTCGTACACATCCTCCAGAGTGATGGCTTCCTCGCCGATGGTTGCCGCCAAGGTTTCCAGACCCACCGGGCCGCCGCCGTAATTCTCAATAATGGCCGTCAGCATCCGCCGGTCAATATTGTCAAGACCCAGGTGGTCTACCTCCAGACGGGACAGTGCCAGATCTGCCACTTCCTTGGTGATCACACCGTCACCCACCACTTGGGCAAAATCACGGACACGGCGCAGGAAGCGGTTGGCAATTCGGGGTGTGCCACGGCTTCGGGAGGCGATCTCCTCTGCTCCCTTGGGGTCGATCTCCATGCCCAAAATGGTTGCAGACCGGGTGACGATCCGGGCAAGCTCCTGGGTGGTGTACAGCTCCAGCCGCAGGGACACGCCAAACCGATCCCGCAGCGGTGCAGAAAGCTGACCGGCTCTGGTGGTTGCACCCACCAGCGTAAACTTAGGCAGATCCAACCGAATGGAATTGGCGCTGGGTCCCTTGCCCACGATAATGTCGATGGCAACATCCTCCATCGCCGGGTACAAGATCTCCTCTACCACCCGGTTGAGCCGGTGGATCTCATCAATAAACAGAATGTCGCCGGGGCTAAGATTGGTCAGCAGTGCTGCCAGGTCGCAGGGTTTTTCGATGGCCGGGCCGGAGGTTATGCGGATATTAACGCCCATTTCGTTGGCGATCACACCGGCAAGGGTGGTTTTACCCAAACCGGGAGGGCCATAGAGCAGAGTATGATCCAACGGCTCGTTCCGCTTCCGGGCGGCCTCGATATAAACAGACAGATTGGACTTCGCCTTCTCCTGACCGGTATAGTCAGACAGCAGCTTGGGGCGCAGACCGATCTCCCCCGCATCCTGCGGAGCATACACCGGCGAAATCACCGGCGCAGTAATATCTTCGTTAAATTCCAAACTCATAGCGATTATCCTTTCATGACCATTGCACGCAGGGCATGGCGCACCAGTTCTTCGGTGGTGGCATTGGGATCTGCACCTTTCAGTGCAGCGGCGATCTCAGAGGGAGAATAACCCAGTTCCTGCAAAGCAGCCGTTGCCAGACCGGCATTGTTGCTTGCTGCAGGTGCAGCGGTAAATCCACCGGAAAAGTCCATTTCCGCAGAGCTGCCGCCCAGCTTGTCCTTCAGCTCCAGAATAATGCGCTGGGCAAGCTTTTTGCCCACACCTTGGGCAACGGTAAGCAGCTTTTCATCCCCGGTCATCACCGCAAGGGTGAAGTTCTGCGGGCCGGCAGACAGAATCGCCATGGCCGCCTTAGGGCCAACACCGTTGACGGTAGTCAGCAGCTCGTAGCACCGCTGCTCCTCCCTGTCGGCAAAGCCATACAGGTCAAAAGCATCCTCCCGAATCGATTCGGTAATATACAGCCGGGCAGGCTGATTGAGTTTCAGTTGCGCTGCGGTATAGGCAGTCACACGGCAGCCGTAACCCACACCGCCGCAGTCCACCACCGCCAGTCCCGGCTCAAGGACTGTTACAGTTCCGGAAACATAGTAAAGCATAATAAAACCTCCAAAAGGTTAATTCCGGCTTGCTTTTGCAAGCAGAGAAGTGCTGGAACGGGCGTGGCACAAGGCAATGGCGATGGCACCCGCCGCATCGTCCGGCTTGGGCATGGCAGACAGCTTCAAAAGCCGCTTGGTCATCTCCTGCACCTGATGCTTGGTGGCATTGCCGTAGCCCACCACCGCCTGCTTGACCTGCATCGGTTTATAGGAGAACACCGGCAGTCCTGCCTGCCGGATCGCCAGCAAAATCACACCGCGGCTCTGAGCAACACCAATACCGGTGGTCACATTCTGACCGAAAAACAGTTCCTCGATGGCCACTGCCTCCGGCTTTGCGGTTTCCAGCAGTTTTTTCATGTCCTCGTATATAATTTCCAGCCGGGCGGAAAAATCCATGCCTGCCGGAGTGGTGATCGCACCGCAGCTGACAAGCCGCAGATCCGACCGGTCTGCATCCACCACACCAAAACCGGTGATGCCATAGCCGGGGTCAATGCCCAAAATTCGCATTATGCGCCACCTCGCATCATGTGGATATAGTACATAACGATCATCGCCACGAACAGCACTAAACCGATCCGTGCCGCCCACACCTGCCACGCAGGCCGAGGGGTATAGCCGGACTGTTCTTCCTGCAACATTTCCTCGTTCTTTTCATCCATTTCCACAGTATTTCACCTCAAAATAATCATAGCACATTTGTTTTCATTTGCCTAGCACTTTTTTGTGTCGACAGAAACTGCGGAAGTTTTTGCGCCGGGCAGAATATACTGGTAAAAAAAGGAAAGGAAGTGCGCTATGCAGCAAATTGATCCAGCAAAAGCCGCTCGGGTATGGGAGCGTGTAAAGGGCGAAACACCCCAGCAGCCACCGGAATCGGGACTGACAGAGCTGATCGCTCAGGAGTGGACGGACAGTGAAACATATTTACAGCTTTCCCGCCGTTTTCGGGGTAAGGACAACGCCGTTTTACGCAAAATGTATGACGAGGAGCAGGCACATACCGCTTGTCTGAAAGGAATCTACACCCTGATCACCGGGCGCCGTCCCGTGGTCCGGGCGATCCCGCCCATCCCGGGGGATGTGGAACAGGTCTTGCGGCGGTGTTATGGCAGAGAAATGCAAAGTCTTGCCCGGTACGAGGCTCGCGCCGCAGACCCGGAATACGGACAGATTTTCGCCCGGATGGCACAGCAGGAACGGGAGCATTGCCGCATGCTATTAGAGCTTTTGGGACGTCTGAACAAGCGGGATATGGGTAAATAAAAACATCCCCAGCCCTTAAAAAGGCTGGGGATGCTCCAATTTATGTTGATTTGAGTACGCTCTCTGAAAATTCCGACAGAACGACAACCGCCTCTGCGCCCCGCTTTTTCGCAAGCATATGGGCGGCATCACCGATTTTTGGCGCACGGGTAGTCAGGTTATGGCAGTCAGAGCCGAGGAAATGAACGAGCCCTTTGTCGAACATCCCCAGTGCCCACAGACGACTGCTCCAATCCTTAAATACATCTGCATTAAACTGGAACAGCACATCCTGCTCCGCCAGCCGCTTATAGTAACGGTTAAACTGGCTGCGGTAGCGATCCACATGCGCCAGCACCGGTTGCAGACCTTGCTGCGCCGGGATCTCGCAGATCTCCTGCACCATGCGCTCCGTCCACTGTCCAAAAGGCATTTCCACCAGCACCAGCTTGGTATCGCCGATACAGAGCGCCGGCAGCGCCGCACTGCGGCTCATGCCGTCAAAGTATGCCACCTCTGCGCCCACCAGCACCTGCATAGCGGTTTCCGGCAGCTGCGCCATCGCCTCCGCCCGGCATTGCAAAAACTCCTCCGGGTTGTGCTTATCGGCATAGAAATGGGGTGTTGCCACCACAGTGGTAACACCTTGCTCTGCCAGCATATCCAACATCACGGCGGACATGGCAACATCTGCGCTGCCATCGTCCATGCCGGGGAGTATATGGCTATGTAAATCAATCACGGGATTTCACCTCCCGATAATTATAGCATAAAAAAAGACGGAGCGCAACCACGCTCCGTCTTTTTGCTCATTGCAGTTCCTCGATGGCGGCAAGATTGGCTTTCTCATGCTTTTCCAGAGAACGCTTGAGAATAAATGCCAAGGTCTTTTCACCCAGGTTCAGCGCCAAAATCAGCAAGGACACCAGCGCTGTACCCTCAATAAAGGACTGGCTCTCCAACTGAGGGATCACCAGCGCCAAAGGCATGGTGCGGAAGTTCACCAGGAAGGATACCGCAGAAATGGTGATCATGCCGTTGACGAAGTAGTAGCTGTACATTTCCACAATAGTGGACATGGTGCAAGGCACATACACGTGCATCAGCATCCGCATACGGCTGATGCCCAAAGACTGCGCCACATCCTCCAAATTGGGGTTGAACTTGCTCAAACTGTTATACGCCAGCAAGTAGGGTGAGGAGAAGAAGTGGACGATATTTACCAGCACCAGAATAAAAATGGTGGAATAAATGGGGACATTCTTAAATGTCAGCACAAAGCTAAGGCCCAACACCACGCCGGGAATCGCCAAAGACAGCATACTGATAAAGTGGGTGACCTTGTTGCTGACGCTCTTGCCGGAACGAGCGGTAATATAGGCGGCAAAGTAGGACAGGCAAGTACCTACCAGCGCCGTCAGCAGCGCAATCGCCATAGAGTTGACGAAGTACATGCCCAGACCGGTACGCATCAGCTTCTCCACCGTATCGAAGGAGAGGGACATATCGATGGGATACTGCTTGACAAAGCTCAGGCAAATAAACGCCACGATAGGCAGGCACAATAAAAGCAGCACCACGCCAAAGCAGACATACACCAAAATATCCCGGGTCTTGTTTTCCTCGATCTGATAGGGCTTGGTAACGGTGCTGGCAGAGCCGGCAGCGCCGGACTTGCGCAAATCCATCAAGAATGCGATCACCGCAGGCAGCAGCAAGATCACACCTACCACAGCGCCACTGTTGAAGTTCATCATACCGATGACTTCCCGGTACATGTACACCGGCAAGGTCATGGAAGTACCGCCGGTCATCAGGGGTACACCGTAGTCGGTAAAGACCATGGTGAACACCGCCAGAATAGCAGACACCACTGTGCGCTGCATACCGGGCAAGGTAATGGTCATAAACTGCTGCCACTTGGAAAGTCCCAGCACACCTGCTGCCTCGTAGATGGTGAAGTCCTCGTACTGGAAAGAGTCGTAGAACATCAGGAAAGACACCGGGAACGAGTATAGCACAGAGCCCATAACGATGCCCTTGTAGCCATAAAGGCCGATGTTCAGACCCAGCAGATTGGTCACCAGACCGTTATCGCCGAACAACAGCACCAGACCCATACCATGGGAGATACTGGGGATCAGCATCGGCACGGTGAACAGCACCACAAACACCGCCTTAAAGCGGATGTTGGAGCGGCAAAGCATAAATGCCAGCACAAAGCTCAATGCCACCGAGATCGCAGTCGCCATCAGGGTCGTCACCACAGAGTTGGTGAGCATGGGCAAAAACTGCGCGGAAGTCAGCACCGAGGAGATATGCTCTCCACGGATACCGCTGAACAGGTTGACGATGGGCAACACCACCGTCACCGCCAAATATACCAAAAGCAGGTATTTCAGCGAATAAAAGCTTCTATTTTTCATATCAGTCCCGTCCCGTATAGCGCAGCAGATCTGTATACTTCTTGTCCAGCTGCTCCACTACGAAGGAGCGCACATAATCGCTGGCAGGCTTCTGATAGATATTCAGCGGCGTGTCCAGCTGCTCTACATTGCCCTCGTCCATGACCATGATCCGGTCGGAGAGGAAAAATGCCTCCTCCTGATCGTGGGTGATGAACAGCATGGTTGCGTTGAACTTCTTTTGCAGGGACTTCAGCTCTGCCTTCATGATCTCACGGTTGGTGACATCCAAAGCAGAAATGGGCTCATCCAGCAGGATGATATCCGGGTTGGTCGCCAAGGTGCGGGCGATGGCCACACGCTGCTGCTGACCGCCGGAGAGCTGGTTGGGACGCTTGTGCATCTGATCGGTCAGACCCACCTGCTCGATGGTATGCATGGCGATTTCCCGGGCCTGCTTCTTGGTCTGGGGATTCAGGGTCAGGGCATACTCCACGTTCTGCAGGACGGTCATGTTGGGGAACAGTGCGTAGTTCTGGAACACGATGCCCATGCCACGCCGGGAGGAGGGCAGCCTGGAGATCTCCTGCTCGCCCTTGAGGATCTGACCCTCGTCAGCGGATTCCAGGCCGATAAGGATACGCAGAAGTGTGGTCTTGCCGCAGCCGGAAGGACCGAGAATGGAAAGGAATTCACCTTCCATCAGATCAAAATTCAGATTATTCAGTACTTTCTTGCCGTCAAAGCTTTTGTTCAAGTCGCGGACACTGAGTTTCGGTCTTAATACTTCCATATTGCAAGCAGCCTCTCTTTCTCTTTGTCATCCTGAATGCCGGTCATATCCGCATAGGCGATATTCTCCGGGTAGTTGGGGATCAAATTCTGCTGGCCGGCGTAGATCGCCTCGGGAGAGAAATTCTCCTTATCATATACCAGGAATTGGTTGATAATATAATCGTAGACCTCTGCAACACCTGTCTTCTGTGCGTGACCCTGCACTATGGCCGTGCCGGTCAGAGAGTAGGGAGAGCCAGTCTCGGGGAAGACAATGTCAAAGGGCTGACCGTCGTTGCGCTCGGTGACTGCCTGGAAGGTCAGCGCCAGTCCGATGGCCACCTCGCCCTGCTTCAACAGCTTGATGGGGCCGGAGCCGGACTCGGTGAACTGCTTGATGTTGCCGTACAGCTTATCCACATAGGCAATGGTGGCATCCTCACCCCACATGTTCACCCAGTTCTTATAGAAGAAGTAGCCTGTGCCGGAGGATTTGGGGTCGGGCATTGCCACAAGCCCCTTGTATTCCGGCTTCAGCAGATCCTCGTAGGTCTTGGGCGCTTCCAGTCCGTGCTTCTTCAGGATCTCCGTGTTCACCACGATAGCGCCAGCCTGCCGCTCCCAAGTGACCCAGAGGTTATGATTGTCGGCGGGGGTGACGCCCTCCATATAGTCGATCTTGCTCAGACCGGAGATGTCCTCCAGAGAGCCTTTGATCTTGTTCAGATAGCCGGTCTCCAGACCTGCCACGATATCCACCTCGGACTTTGCGCCCTCGGCGTAGATCTTTGCCGCAGCCTTGCCGGTGGACATGTACATAACGATCACATTGTATTGGGGAAACTGTTCGTCCAGCTGGCTCTGCAGCTCATCGTTGCGGAACTGCTCCAGACTGGAGCAGATCACGATGCTCTCCTTGCCGCCGAAATCCGCCAGCAGGGTAAAGCCAATGGTCAGCACCAACAGCAAAGCAATCCATTTTTTCATAGCGTACCTCTTATTTGTATGCTTTGTCCAGCTTCTTCAGATCGGAGTAGTTGTCAATCTCAATAACATCCTCAAAGGAGCATTCCCGGACCTCTACCTGATAATTGTCCTGGCAGTACCGTAGGGAAACCTCGTCCCAGTAGCGCTCCTTGCCGCCGGGCGTCTCATAGACCTTCTTGATATCTTCATACAGTCTTGCGCCGTCGTCGGCAGTCCAGTAGGAAATGCCGTACATATGGTGGCAATCTGTGCCGCCCACCTTGACCTTGGTGATCAGCCGGTTCTTGGTCTCGAAGCACCAGTCGTCGGTGTAATCCACCTTTACGCCCAGATAGTTGGATGTGAACTGATACTTGGTGATCAGCTTGGGATTATACAGCACCAGGTCCGCCTCCAGCACATAGGTATTCTGCAGCAAATGCCGCACGCACATAGCCGAGGAGATGTTGTTGGCTTCATTGTAAATGGGGTTCTCGATGAATTTGATCGTGGGGTACTTGTAGTGCAGCTGGTCGAACTGCTCGCCCAGATAGCCACGGACCACATAGATTTCCTCAATGCCTGCCGCCACCACTGCATCCAGCAGCGTGTCGATCATCCGCACGCCGTTGACACGCACCAGGGGCTTGGGGGTGTTCAGGGTGATGGGCACCAGGCGGGAGCCGAAGCCTGCGGCAATGAACACCGCCCGCTTTACCCGGTAAGGCTCCAAAGCCTGCAGGCCAGCGGGGGTGATGGTATTGTTTTTGGTATAGCCCAGCTCGTTCAGGGCGGTCATGGTGCGGTTCACAGAACCTACAGACATGCCGGTTGCATCGGCGACCTCCCGCTGGGTACGGCACTGACCCTGCTCCAGGCAGGTCAAAATATCAAACTGTTTCCTGTTCAGATTGGTTGCGCTCATCTTTATATCTCCGTTCTTTCTCTTTGTTTGGAACTGTGCCTTTCGGAAAATACCAGTCATTTCCGTTTGGTTTTGTTCAATCTGCGATATGATATCACAATTTTGGAACAAAGTCAAGGCTTTTCGCCAGTGCAAAACAGCAGACGGAGTCCGTCTGCTGTTTCTGTTAAATATTTTCCTTTGATACGGCGTACCAGATAAAGTCCCAGAGCTGTTCCGGCGTGTAGGCGCTAAGAATATGCGCCGGTACGTTTTCTGTCCGGGGATAGCCGTTTTTATCGTAGAAACGCACTGCCCGGGCATTCTGACGGGAGACGCACCAATAGATCGTGTCCAGACCCAATTTCCGCAGACCGTGTTCCAAAATAGCCGCCATGCCGAATTTGGAATAGCCTTTTCCCATGGCGCAGCCGCGGACAGTAATGGCAAACTCCGCCGTACCGTCATGGATGTGCTTCAGGCTAACTGTGCCCATATATTCGTCATTGTCGTCGGCTACCACCAAGTGCAGGTCTGTGTCTGTTTCGTTTGCCCAAACGATAAATTTCTCGCAGTCAGCAAGGGTCTTATCCCGGAAATTGGTCGCCAGATGAAAGACCACGCTCTCATCGTGCATCCATTCCAACATCAGCGGCGCATCCCGCTGTTCCAAAGCTCGCAGTTTCATTCCAATTCCTCCAAAATTCGATGGATCACCGTGTCCGCTGTCTGACCAAACAGCGCCTCCCGGATCTGCGCCCGGGTCTGCGCCAAGGGGTCTTCTCCCCTTTTCAGCATGTCCAGGGTCCGCTCCAGCTCCGTTTGGTTCTCTACCACATAGCAGCCTTGCAGCATCTGCCGCAAGAAGCCGTTGGGTGTCAGCAGCATGTTGGACTTGCAGAACACCGTAGGCTTATCCATAAACAGATATTCCACCAAAATACCGGAATAATCGCTGACCAACGCAGAGCTGTGCCACATTGTCCGGATAAAGTCCTGTCGGGTGTCCAGCTGCACGTTGGGCAGCTGCTCTATGCGGTTTTTATATGCTTCCACCTCTTGTGGGGTCATCTCCCCCGCTGCCACAAAATTATCAAATGCCATGGGGTGTGGACGGAACAGGCAGGTAACCTGCGGGTTTTGCGCCGCAAATTCCAACATAAAGTCCCGGTAATGGAAGAAATTTGTGCCGCCCAACTTAGGATCGGTTGTCCACCGGGGAGTCCACATCACCCGGAACTTACCGGGTGCAAAATCCCAGACATCGCACGGCGCATCCCGCTCCGCCTGCACCTGCGCCATGGAGGGGATGCCCACACACAGGCTTTTCTGCAGACCAAGTAAGTGCCCCATAGGCAAATTTTTCCGGTTTGTCCGGGCGGTGTCTTCGTTTTCCGCAAAATACAGAGAAACGTTCCGCATATACGCCGGGTCAAGCTGCAAAATCTCGTCCTCCCGGACCAGCATAGTGCCGTACTGCACTAAACACAGCTTCATGTGCTTTGCCAGCACGCCGCTGTGGTAGCACCGGGGCAGATAAAAGTCATAGGGCCGCAGGCAGATCAGCCAGTCAAGACCCAGCTTTGTGATATCCAGCCAGCCGTCAGGCTGCATGGTATTGACGGCAGGATAGCCGTGAGAAATATAGTATTCGTAGGTATCGTTGCCGGCGGCGGGATCTACCAGCTCATGATCCCGGATGCCGGAGGGCAGGCAGATCAGCATGGGAGAAAACCGGGGATCTGCCAGCATGGCGCGGTAAATCGGCTCAGCCTTGCTCCACGCAGGTACATATTGGCACAGAAAACCCACACGCACGGTTTTGCCGTGTTTTTTATGCTGTCCCAGCAGCTTGATCAGCGCTTTCAAGTCCGCAATATGACGCCCGGTCATGACCTCACCCTTTCCGCTTCAGTAATTGTAATGCTCTGTCTTTCAGATATACAAATTCCGGTTTTCTGTGAAACAGCAGCAAGTTGCTGCCAATAACCACCACAAAGCAGGTAACGCCCTTTGCCAGGAACAGCCACAGCGACCGCTCCAAAGGCACAAGCGCAAACGCAGCATACAAGGCTACGTACTGCGCAAGGAATACCAAAGCGTACATAATGTAGGTGCGCAGATAGTCCTTGAACCATTCTCTGTAATTCTTATAAAGAATGGTATGCAGTCGGAAAATGGTAGTCAGCAGATCCACAGCCAGCGTACCCAGCACCGGGCCGGCAATGCCAAAAGGCACAACCAATCCCACGCTGACCACGATGTTCAGGATCATGGCTGCGATCTCCTGCCATTTCAGTGCCTTAAACTCGCCCAGCACCTCCAGCATAGCAGACAGAGGCTGGTACATGCTGTGCAGGTAGAAGTCCAGCGTTAGAATCACCACTACCGCCAGGCCTACCAGGAATTTTTCACCGTACCACAGGGCCACAAAATCGTCCAGCAGGCAGAACAGCGCCACCGTACAGAAGGAAGAATAGAAGAACTGGAACAGCTGATAGGCCTTCAGGAACAAAATGTGGTCTTCCTTATTCTTTCGCTCCTGGATCACATTACCCAAAGACACCTTGATAATACCGGAGAACATGGCCGCCATGGTAAAGAACTGCAGCACGATGCTGTTGTAATTGGTGTACATGGTAATGCTGCTCAGACCGATGAACAGGGACAAAATGGTATTGTCCGTGCAGGAGAAGATGTAGGCGCTGATCTTGTTGGGAAGCAGCTCTTTAATGCTGCCCAGCAGTGGCTGCATCTCCTCTTTGGTAAAGCCCTTGATCTTCTGCAGGTAAGGATGCCGTTTATCACAGGCGATAGCCAGAACAACGTTGGAGATCACCGCCTGCAGCGCCGTTACCAGCACAAAGGCATAGTAGTTTTTGAATACCGCAATGGTCACGATCCGCAACACAGAGCAGACCAGATTGACCACAGTATCCACTGTGTAGGATATATGCAGATCCTCGCAGGCCTGCATAAAGATCCGCTTATGCACAAAGAAATAGGTGGCGGCGTTACTGACTACGTTAATAATGAACACCACCCGCAGGAAGCTGAGCTCGTAGGGGTTTTCCTTGATGAAGTACTGGATAAAGAAGCTCAGTCCGATGCCCGCCAGAATAATGCCCGTACCGATGAGATTGTAGATCCGGCTGGTGGCATTGAGAATCCGACCGATCTTATCGTAGTCCTTTTCCGCAATAGGCTTAAACAGATTAAACTGCACCGCAATGGCAAGGCCCATATCCGCCAGATTCAAAAGTCCCAGCAGGTCGGAAAACAGTGAGTTCAGTCCCAAAAGCTCCTCGGTGAGGAACATAAGGAACAGCTTTCGGGAGATGAAGGAAAGGGCAATAGTCACCAGCTTGTTAGCCAGGCTGGAAACAGAATTGCGGAATATTTTTCGGGTATGTGACATGTCAGCCTCCTAACAAGCCTTTAATGCTTTGCTTCACGCCGGCAAACTGCAGGCGCAGCCGTTCACCGGCGGACAGAGCCTGCCAGCCGTCAAACCGCTTCCACGCCAGGCGCAGCTCCTGCTCCCATTCCTTCAGGCCGCAGGCAACTGCGATCTGCCGTTCGGTGAGGATGCGCTCCAGCACCAGCCGGGAATAGTCTGCCGGGGAAAAATACTGCCGGTACTTGCGCAGAGTGTCCATTTCTGAGGTATGGAACACTTTTCTGCGCCGGGCCAGCTGGGGATTGTTTTCCATAGAGGTCATAGATCCGCCGTTAATCCGGTAATACAGCAGCCTGCTGTGCAGATAGCCGAACAGCACATCGCCGTCCTTCAATATTCGCAGCCAAAACTCGTAGTCCTCTACCTTTACATCCTCGTCGTACAGACCGAACCGGTCATACACAGACCGCCGCACCATGGCCGCCGGAGCAGAAATGGGATTGCACCGGGCTGTCCGCAGGAAAAAGCCTTCCGGGGAAAAGTCCGGCGGCTGGGGATAAATCACTTCATCACTGCCAAAATCCGGATAATGCTGCTGTTCCGGCACTTTGATGCCGTTGGTCACCGCCACACCATACCGGGGATTCTGCTCCATAAAGGAAACCATCTCCCCAATGGCCGTGGGCGCCATGGCATCGTCGCTGGCAAGGGTCTTGATATAGTCGCCCTTTGCCAGCCGGAGCATTCGGTTGACATTTTTAGTTACGCCTTGATTGGTCTCATTGCGCAGAAACTCCACCCGGCCGAACCGTGCCTCCAGCTTGGGCGCATATCCGCAGATCACATTCCATGAATCATCAGGAGAGCAGTCGTCGCAAATCAGCAGCTCTATATTTTCATAGGTCTGCCGGATCAGACTCTCCAGACAATCCGGCAAAAACGTCTGATGGTTATAGCAGGGTATCAACACCGACACCAAGGGTTGTTCGTTCATAAGCTTATCCTTCGATCACGTCGCGGAATACCGCAGTCATATTTTCCACGAAAGCCGCCTTACCGAATCGGTTGACGATGCTTTCCCGGATATGGGCAGCGTCATAGACCAGCCTGCCCTCCAGATAATCCTTCAGGGTGTTGGCAAAGCCCTCGGCATCCACAATGCCGTGGATGCGGCCAATGGTTTCATCTACGTAGTCCTCAACGCCGCCACAGCGGGTGGAGAAAATAGGCAGGCCGCAGCAGCCGGCCTCCAGAGCAGACACCGGCATGCCCTCCTGTACAGAGGTCATGACAAAGGCGTCCGCTCTGCCGTAGACCTTATGTATATCCGCCCGGCTCACTGCCGGGATCATTTCTGTCCGGTCTGCAAACCGGGAAGCTTGGATTTTCTGCTCCAGCACCTCGGCATCAAAGCTGTAGCCCTTGTTGGCATTGTAGCCCACGATCATCACCCGGAAGGGTACATCGGTGATTCGGGTCAGCCGATTGAAAATGTCGATAAACAAGGGGTAGTTTTTATAGAAGCTGTGGGCTGCTACCATCACAAAGGTCTTGTCCCCGCCGGAGCCATTACCCAAGGGGAACTGCTCCTCATCCACCAGATTGCCCACGTAGCAGATCTGCCGGGGAGAGATATTCTGCAGCATCACCTGCCGCACCTTGTCATAGCTGATGGCAAGGAAGGCATCCGCCTCCAAAAGCGCCTGCCGTTGGGTTTCCACCAGTTTAGAGCCGGGCCAAGGGAAGGGCGCATGCTCCGCCGCCACAAAGGGTGTGCCCGCCGCCCCGGCGATCCATTTTGCCTTGGCAGCCTCGGTTTGGGCGCTGACGCAATATACCAGATCAAAGCGTTCGGGGAAGGCCTTGACGATCTTCTCTAAGAGCTTTGCCTGCTTTTTCTGCCAGCCGGGTGCTTCCAGCTTGCCCGCCCCGGGGGAATGGCTGCGCTTAAAAAGGCCGTAGAATTTGTTGTACACAAATCCGGTCAGCGGCAGGTAGCCCGTAACGGTATATTCCCGCGTGTTCATCTCCACGTTGGTTTTTTTCACGGAAAAGGTCTTGCCGGTCAGACACCGCAGCCAGTACAACGGGTCTAAGGTCTTGAACTTCTCCTGGTAGTGCAGCACCACAAAATCAAAGTCCTCTGCAAGGGCAAAGGCCTGCTCCTTAAAAAAGGAGCCCACATGGGGGTTTTCCTGGGTGGGATACCAGTTGGTCACCAGGCAAACAGTTTTCTTTTCCATATTATTTCCATCCATTGACAGCGTCGATGACGTAGTCGATCTCCTCATCGGTCATACCGTAATACATCGGCAGACTCAGCTCCGTTGCAGAGATTTCCTCTGCGATGGGCAGACTGCCTGCCACAATACCCAAGTCTGCATAGCACTCCTGCAGGTGCATGGGAATGGGATAGTGCTTATTGGTACCGATGCCCTTTTCTGCCAGATAGTCGGCCAGCTGATCCCGCTTTTCTGTGCGGATGGCAAACAAGTGCCAAACGGGCACTGCGTAATCCGGCACGAAGGGCAGAATAATGTTGGGGTTTTTGATGCCCTTCAGGTAACGCTCTGCCACATAGCGGCGCGCCTGGTTGACCTTGTCCATCAGGGGCAGCTTGGCAGACAGAAAGGCTGCCTGCAGCTCGTCCAGGCGGGAGTTTACACCCTTGTAAATATGGTGGTACTTATAGTCCGAGCCATAGTTGCCCAGTGCCCGGATCTTGTCCGCCACTTCCTTGTTATTGGTGACAGCTGCGCCGGCATCGCCCAATGCGCCCAGGTTCTTACCGGGGTAAAAACTAAAGCCTGCAGCATCGCCGAAAGAGCCTACGACCTTGCCCTTATAGGTAGCGCCATGGGCTTGCGCACAGTCCTCAATAACTACCAGGTTATACTTTTTCGCCAGCGCCATAATGGGATCCATGTCGCAGCTCTGTCCATACAGATGCACAGGCATGATCGCCTTGGTCGCGGGGGTGATTTTTTCCTCGATCAAATTGGGGTCGATGTTATAGGTGCGGATATCCGGCTCAACAAACACCGGCTTTGCCCCTACATAGGTCACCGCCAGCGCGGTGGCAATAAAGGTGTTGGAGGGTACGATGACCTCGTCGCCCTGGCCAATATCGAAGGCCCGCAGCGCCAGCATCAGCGCATCCAGTCCGTTACCGCAGCCGATGCAGTAATTGGAATGGCAGTAGTCAGCAAAGGCTTCCTCGAAAGCTTTGTCCTCCTTGCCGTCAATATACCAGCTGTTTTCAAACACCCGAGCAAAGGCCTCACGCAGAGGCTTGTCCAGCTCCTTCTCCAAGGGCTTAAAAGATACAAAAGGTACGTTCATAGTCATTCCTCCTGTTGATTTTCTAAAGAATACTCCCGGTCAATGCGCAGCCATTTCAGCAGCACCCGGACAGGGCGGTTCGTGATTGCGCCGTAGACCATGTGGGCAGGCCAAGACACAAGATAGATAGTAATTGCGGTAAACAGCACATGTGCCAAAACCTGCAAGACTGGTTGGCGCACCGCTGTGGGAATCCGGAAAAATTCCAGCAGACTGCTGTGCAGCAGAAAGCATGTAAAGGACGCAGGGGCAAGAACATTTACCAGCCGGGAATGGAATTTCAGTTCCCGGAACAGCAGGAACACCGCCACCGCCTCGGCGATCACCAGTGGATTGCAGTAGGCCCGGGCCATGCCGGTGGTGTTATCGTAATAGCCCCACAGGGTCAGAATCAGCACCACCGCCCCGAAAGTCAAAACCGTCCAACGCTTTTTCACCCGGATATCCAGCAGCCGCAGGCTTGCGCCGATCAGGTACATCAGCATAAAATTGACCACGCTGTAGCCGGAAATGCTGCCGTCCAGACTAATGGGACTCAAACCCGGGAAATCCTCCCGCAGCAGCGCGTCCGCCGCCTCGGTCACTGTGGGAAATACAGAAAACAACGCCACGCAAACCACCAGTAGCCGAATCAGTCCTTTCCGGGACAGTTTCTCCAGCAGCAGGTTTATGTAAGGACTCAGCAGGAACACCGCCACATACAAGCTCACAAAGTAGTTGTTGGGCACAAGCTTCATAACCAGTGTCCGCAGGCTGAAAGCTGCGCCCTGGTACAGATCGATGCCGTAGGCCAGCAGCTGAAACACCGCCACCTGCAACAGCAGCTCCAGCGCCTTGCCCGGACGGTTGCGGGTCTGGGTGCAGCTGAAGAAGCCGGTGATCAGCACGAAAAGGTTCACCGCACAGATAAAAAGGCCCTCCAAGCCGTACAGCAGCCACATGGATGCGCCGCCGGCGGGAACGTTTTTAAAGCCGCCGCCTATGGAGTTATAGTGCAGCACCACCACGCCCAGCATAGCAAGGATCCGCAGCAGTTCTACGTTGGATTGCCGGCTGTCTGTCTTTGACCGTGCCATCGCCTTACTCCTTGATGTATTTCAAAAAATCCTCATAATTGCGGATGTAGTCAGCTTCGTCATAGTACGCCGATGCCAGTACCAGCAGCACTGCGCCGGGGGTAAAGTCGTACATCTCCCGCCACATGTCGTTGGCAATGTACAGTCCTTCACTGGGCTTGTCCAGCAGCACCTCGGCAGTTTCCCTGCCGTTGTCCAGATGGATCTTGCAGCTGCCGCTGACGCAGATCAGCACCTGCTGCAGATTCCGGTGGGCATGAAAGCCCCGGCGGACACCCTCCAGCGTGTCATAGATGTAATAGACCCGTTTCACCTCAAAGGGCAGGTCCTTCTGCGCCTCGATGGCGATCAGCTGTCCACGGTCGTCGCCGTGGGGCGGGAATTGAAACATTTTGATTTCCATATTACGTACCTCAATTCAAGGTTTTCAAATGTGCCAGCTCCGCTTCCGTGCAACGGACAGGGGCAGGTACAGCTTTTTTACAGCATACCAGTCGCAAGCTCAACGCCGGATGGCGCAGCAGCTTGGTCAGGATGCGGCGGTACTTGTTGTGTACCGATGCGTTGATATATGCCAGATCCACGTAGGGGTTTCGGGGGTATTGCTTTTTCAGCTTCTGCAGGCTGGTCAGAAGATCCTTGTGCAGCAGCTTTGCCCATTTGTCCGACGCACCGGTGGAAACGCCGGTGCCGTCCTCGTACCAGACCACATTCCGGTCACAGTGGCACAGCTTTTCTCCCGCCGCCAAAGCGAACATGGTAGAGGCTGTGTCTTCCATATACACCGCCGTATCGGAAATCCACTCCAAGCATTTCAGCGCCAGCTCCCGGCTGCGGAAATACGCCGCACCGATAACCCAGATACCGCCGAAGAAGCAGGTGTCAGATTGTTGCTTGCTGACTTCGGGGGCATAGAGCTGGGGCGCAGCGGGAACACCCACCGTCCTTGTCAGCGCCCCGTCCCGGTAGAAAACCGCATTGCCAAAGCATAGGGGTGCATCATTGTCTTGGGCAAAGCGGTACAGATCCCGCAGCACATATTCGTCGTAAAGATAGTCGCCGGGAGAGGTCAGAAATACATACTGGCCTGTTGCCTCTGCCACCGCACTGCGGCAGGACTGTACCGTTCCCCGGTTTTTTGCATGCGCCAAAAGCCGGTAATTGTCTACGCCCAGGGATGCCATATATTCCGGCAGGAACGAGAAATCCTTCCGGGCAGAGCCATCGTCGCTGATAATAATCTCAAACTCGATGTCCTTTTGCCCGGCTGCCGCAGCCAAAGTTCTGCGAAGCTTCTCGTTATCCGGATTGTAGGTCAAAACGATCACACTGACTTGGGGCATAGCCTACCTCTTTTCACCGGGGGCTTTCTTCCCGGTCCATAATATTGACCAAGCATACGATGGCGGCGATCAAGACCCAGAGCATCTTGGCAAGGGAGCTGATCACCAGCATGCAGCCCATATACGCCACAAAGGCCAGTCCCAGGGCATGCATCAGATCGTCATTGCGGTACTTTTTCTTTGCGGTGGTGAAAAACACGGATGCGTACATAGCGCCGTAGCCGATCAGTCCCACGATGCCGTACTGGCATACCACAGACACAAGACCCATATCAAAACTGCCGCCGGGCCACCATTGACCCTCCACAAACTGATAATAGATCAGTCCCCGGGTATGGGCATTGGAACCATAGCCAAACAACGGCTTCTCCTTAAATGTGCGCAGGACACTGGTCAGCTGTACCAGCCGAGACCAGACGCCGCTGACATTTTCACCGTATTCCACAAGGGGTTCGGTGGGAGCTGTGTCAGACCCTGCAGAACTAATACCATCCGAGAAGAACACTTCAAATGCTGTGTCAGACCCTGCAGAACTAATACCATCCGAGAAGAACACTTCAAATACCGATCCCAATGTCATAGCAAAGAAGTAATCGCCGTGGGGCATTGTTGCCAGCGCCACAGCCACCACCGCCGCTGTGCCTAAAAACACCGGAACGTAGGTCAGCAAAAACACCTTAAGCTGTCTGCGTATCACCCGGACAAATACGATCAGCATGATAAGTGCGATAATCGCCAGCAGAGAGCCACGGGAATTGGAAAGGAACAAACCTGCCCAGTTCATGGACAGACAAGCGCCGTACAGAATCTTTTTCCAGCACCGGTCGCTTCCCTCCACAAAGAACATGATGATGGGTGTCATGACCACACAGAATGCGCCATAGAACACCGGGTGACCAAAACCGGTCTCCGCCCGCAAAGCACCCAGCCGATAATAGGATGTCATCAGCATTTCTCGTTCCACTGTGTTCAGCAGGTGGAACGGATTAAAATCGATCATCACGCTCACCACTGCCAGCACACCGGTCACACCGGCGGCGACAGAAAGGCAAGCCAATGCTTTTTGCAGTTTCTGCCGGGTGTCCAGTGCAAGGCTTAACAGCCACACCAGTACATATTCCTCCATCACCAAGACAAAAATCGCTTTCAATGACTCCGCCTTATCCGTGGGGAACAGCGCCATGTCAGAAATCAGCAAAAGTCCAAAATACGCCAGCAAACCCCAGCGCATCAGACGGTTTTCAGTTAAACCAAACTGCATACCTCTCCAACGGGGTTGCGGCAGGCAAAACAGATCTCTGCGGCGCACCAACACCATGATTCCCACCAGCACCAAAAGAAAGCGACTCATGGTGATCAACGGCAGGCTGGTATGGAATTCAACAGCCAGATAGGCCGGTGCAATGATATACAGAGAAAAGAACAACGCCAAATCCCAACCAAGGCCGTTGGGTGTTCCCTTTCTGATTTGCTCATCTTGTTTCATAGGAATCCTCCTTGTTGTTTTAACGATTGCGGAATAAAATTGCCAAACGCATAGTCACTTGCATGCTCAAACCGTTATAGCGAGGTTTGGCGGAGCAAGCCAAGGAAACAGCATTTTTGAAAGAATCGGGATACTTTGCCACCTTTTGCAAAAATGCCAACTTTTCTTTGTTGGGGACTTGGGGATCTTGCGCCAGTATGCTTTGCGCCATGTGGGAAATGGTAATGTCATCTCCCTTGGTGATCCGGTAGATCCGGTCTTTCAGCGCATCCCACTTTGTCCAGTTTGTACCCACCGCATTATTGCCATGCTGACGATAATCCATGTGGGGATTGGGGTCAAATACGATCCTGCCGTCAAATAGCGTACACAAAATAGCGGCATAGGAATCGTGCATGATCAGTTTTTCCGGATCGCCATAGGTCTGCAGTAATTCTGCCAGCGCCCGGTTGAATACCACGGTACAGCCTAAAATGCCGCCGCCGCAGGTGACGGAATAAAAATCCGTCTGGGGAATGCGATTATACACATTCCGCTCCAAGCTTCCCAGCTGGGCATCTACCAGCCGGGCATTTGCAAAGCTCATTGCCGGCGCTTTGTCCTGTGCGATCAAGCTGATAGCACAACGCAATTTGTCCGGATCCCAGCGATCGTCCTGATCGCAGAAAGCATAGAAATCGTAACCCACACAGCATTTGGCCAAATCCAAAAAGCTTTTTGCCGGTTTCAGATTTTTGCCGGTGTACCAGCGCAGTTTTCCTGCACCCGCATATTGTTCCAGAATCTGACGCGTGCCGTCTGTAGAGCCGTCGTCACGAACCCACAGATCTATCTGACCGTCCACTTCCTGAGCTAGGACAGATTCGATCTGCTGGGCGATATAGCGCTCGCCGTTATACGACGACATCAGTACTGCAATTCTCATTTCTTTCTCCTGAACTTATTGTCCGTAACGAATGGTATAGTCGCCCAGATCCAGACCCAGGATCTCATGCGAACCTACCCGTTGATCCTCCGGCGGCAGCTGCATATAATCGCCGTAGCACTGCCGCAGGAATTGATCGTAATCCTTGGGAATACAGAATTCACCCTGCTCAAATTTATGGGGGATCACCGTTTCCAGCATTTGGAAAGGCACGGCTTCCCGTTCATAGTCATAGCCGCTGTACATATTGGTAACATATTTGGCGCTGCCGTCATTGTAACGCATGCGAGCCCGGGTGGCGGCTTTGCGCCAGCTCTCCAGAGAGCGGATCCGGGAAACGGTTTTCAGCGCACCGTACACCAGCTTGCGCAGCTTGCTTTCACCGGCCAGGTCAAAATTGCAGCGCAGCAGCAATATCTTGTACAGCACATAAGTCTCCAGCTTTTGCCACTTTCTTGCCAGCTTTCCTTCCGGAATGCCGTCATAGGGAAAAATATCGATATAAATGCCGTCATCCATACCGCTGGCAGCTGCCAGTCTTTCCGGGTAATGGGTTCTGCGGATCTTTAATTTCATAAACGGATGGGGTGAGCAGGGATCTGTATCCCAGCTATAGAACATGTATGCCGGGTCTAACTCCGTTTGGCAAACCTTGCGGAACCGTTCCAGGTGATTCCACAGCATACCCACATCCAAATCGTCATCCCACGGGATAAAGCCATCGTGGCGCACTGCGCCCAACAATGTGCCATAGGTGAGAAAATAGGGAATATTATGTTTTTTGCAGATTCGATCCAGCTCTATCAGCAGATCCATCTGCGCATTTCTGACGATGGTCGATGTATCCATATTTTCTCCTTTATGCCGCTTTATTTCAGCCGGGCAAAATGATCCAGCAAATTTTGATCCTGCGTCTGCCGGCTGTAGGCGGCAGTGGTTTGTTCCATGCCCGTTAGGATTTGTTCTTTTTGAACGCCGGTCATTTCCAGCGCCCGGTTTACGGCCAGGGTCAGCGCCTCGCCGGAGCCGGCATCAAACACGAAACCGTTTTCTCCGTCACGCATATAGCTGGCAGGGCCGTATGCATTGGCGGCAACCACAGTGCAGCCACAAGCCATTGCCTCCAGACCAACCAAACCCAGGCTCTCGCTTTTCCGCCGGGTGGGAAAGCAAAATACTTCCAAAATATTGAACAGTCGGCAGATCTCCTGCTGACTCAGCAAGGGATAGCGGATCAGTCGGTCAGCCACACCCAGCTGCGCCGCCATGGCTTCAAAAGCAGGTGTTTCTTTGCCGCTGCCCACAACGATAAAGCCCAGATCCTCACGGTGTTGCAGCGCCGCTGCCATTTCCAAAAATGTATCCCATCCCTTGTCCGCCTCGATCCGGGAAACATAACCGATATAACGCTTATGGGGATCCAATCCGTAAGACTCTGCCAAAGCATCCCGGGATTGGGGATGAAATACCTGGGTATCCACACCGCCGGAGGGATAGACAAACAGCTTTTCTTTCGCAATACCAAAGTCGTCCATCATCACCTTGCCAAAATATGCCGAAGGCACGATCACGCTGTCAGCATGCGGCAGTATTTTCCGGGACAATTTGACCCACTTACGATCTGCCGGCACATCTGCCACCACATCGTTGCCATGGGCATTGAGCACCAGCTTGCACTTGGGGCGCAGCAGCTTGACGATCCGCAGGGGCAGCGCAATATGCGAAACGAAGTGACCGTATATCACATCGCAACCGCCAAAGATACCTTTGCATAAGATCTGCAGATAAAATCGCAAATAGCTAACCAGCTTTGCGGCCTTGCCATCGCATTTTCCCATAACCGCCTTGGTAATGGTGATTCCGGGCATTTGGCGCAGGATATTTTCTGCGTTCTCCACAAAAACACCGTAATGGGGGTATTGCTTGGTGGGGTACATATTGGAAACCAAAAGCAATTTCATTTCAAAAACAGCCTTTCGTACTGATCGGCAATAAACTGCCAGCTGTAAGCATCGGCGATGCGAGCCTTTGCTTTGCGTCCCAAAGAACGGACTACCGGACGATCCAGCTCGTCGGCAGTTTCGATCAGTGCTGCCAGGCTGCCCGGCTCTTTTGTCCAGTACAGCGCAGCATCCTCTGCCACTTCCCGGTTAAAGCCTACATCCAGCAGCAGGTTCAGGTCGGTACAACCCAGCGCTTCCAGCAGGCTGGGATTGGTGCCGCCCACCTCATGACCGTGGAAATAGCCGTAGGCATTTTCCCGGAGCTTCATCAGCAGCTCCTGATCATACACCGTACCTACAAAGCAGATACGGGGATCTTTCTTGTAGTGCAGCTTCCGCTCCAGCTGATCCAGGAACTTATCGTTCACATTGGTGATGATGGCAAACTTCTTGGTAGTGTTGCTCTTCATGAACTCCCGGATCATGGTCTCGTAGTTATTCTCCGGCACAAACCGACCCACTACCAGATAGTATTCACGGGGGGTAATGCCCTTTTCCGCATACCATGCCAGCAGTTTTTCATCGTTATCCCGCAGGTGGCTCAGCCGGGGCTCAGCACCGTAGGAGATATAGGTGGTCTTGGGGCGATATTTCTTATAGCTGCTGCGGATATAATCCTCAATGTTCTTGCTGTCGCAGACCATCAGGTCAGCGTACTTGGTCATCATCTGCTCGGAAATTTTCCAGTATTTGCGTACCGGCGCCGGCCACTTGGCTCGCAGCCACTCGTGACCATCGGGGTTCACAAACACCTTGCCGCCCAGCTTATGCAGCTTGCGGACAAAGTAGGGCATAAACGGGCCGATCCGGCATGCCAGAATATAGACGATGGGGTTTTCGATCCGGTTTTCCTCAATATAGCGGCAGCAATTTGCCAGCGCCGCCACATCGTACCAAATAGCTTGCGCCGGGCCGATGTTGGGGACTTTGATATGGAAGCACCGGGCATTGTGGTAAGTCTGCTCGAAATCCTCGGTGTCCTTGCAGGCAACATGATAACGCAGGGTCTCATGCTCCTGATGGTATTGGGTCAGCTTATCTACAAAGGTCTCATAGCCGCCGTAGGCGCCAGGAATGCCCTTGCTGCCTACGATAAATACATGCTGCATAGCCTTCTATCTCCTGTTTTCTATATATTGCTGTCATTGCGAGGAACGCCGGAAAGCGTGACGCGGCAATCCCCTTCTCAATATGGGGATTCCCACGCCTGCTAACGCAGGCTCGGAATGACCGATCATTAAAATCGGAAGGTATCTGCCAGACAGTTCCAGTTCTGGTCTTTGTCGCTTAAATTCAGGGGTGTGCCGTCTGCCAAAGCGTAGCCCTCGGCAGAAGCGTTGCCCGAATATTCACCGGTGAGCTCCGGCCACTGAATGCCGATGGCAGGATCGTTCCATGCCAAGCCGCCCTCGTCACCGGGGTGGTAAAAGTCAGTGCATTTATAGCAGAACTCTGCGGTTTCAGAAAGCACCAAAAAGCCATGGGCAAAGCCGGGAGAGATATAAAACTGTTTTTTATTCTCCTCTGTCAGTTCCACACCGTACCACTTACCGTAGGTGGCAGAATCAGAACGCAGATCCACCGCCACGTCAAAGACACGGCCTTTGATCGCCCGGACAAGCTTGCCCTGGGGATACTGCTTCTGGAAGTGCAGACCCCGGAGCACGCCCTTGGTGGACATAGACTGGTTGTCCTGCACGAATTCCATATTCAAACCGGCTTCTTCCATATCCCGCCGGTTATAAGTTTCCATGAAATAACCTCGGCTGTCACCGTGGACAGCAGGCTCGATAATATACAGTCCCTCGATGGGGCACTTGGTTACTTTAATTTGTCCCATATTCCATCTCCTTCAGGTATCGTGACAGCGCATCCTGCCAGGTGGGCAGAAGTGCAAATCCGTTTTCCGTCAGCTTGGACTTGTCCAGCCGGCTGTTGAAAGGACGGGCAGCTTTGCTCAAGCCGTATTCCGCTGTGGTCACCGGTGTGACCTGAGTGGTATAGCCTGCCTGCCGGAAAATCTCACAGGCAAAATCATACCAGCTGATATAACCGCCCTCGTTGGTGGCGTGGTAGTAGCCGTATTTGTCGCTTTCCACCATGTCTGCCAGCAGTCGGGACAGATCCAGCGTATAAGTGGGTGTGCCGATCTGATCGTTGACCACCCGCAGCTGGGGGTATTTCTTGCCGATGTTCAGCATGGTCTTGATAAAATTATTGCCGTTCAGACCAAAGACCCATGCGATACGGACGATAAAGTATTTTTCCACGGTGTTTGCCACAGCCAGCTCGCCTTCCAGCTTGGTCTGACCATAGACATTCAAGGGCTGATAGTCCTTGCAGTCCGGCTGCCAAGGGGCTTCGCCCTGACCGTCGAATACATAGTCGGTGCTGATATAGAGCATTTTGCAATTTAGCTCTTTACAGACTGTGGCGATATTCTGTGTGCCGCCTGCATTGATGGCTCTGACTTTCTCCACATTCTCGGCATCCTCTGCCGCATCCACCGCTGTCCATGCGGCGCAGTGGATCACTGCATCGGGGTTTTCCCGGCGCAGGGTCTGCGCCACTGCAGCTTCATCAGTAATATCCAGCTGGCAATAGGCTGCTTTTGTCACCGCAGAATCGTCTGCGATGCCGCTGTACTGGGGGGCAATATCGCTGCCGATACAGACATGACCCCGGGCAGCCAATGCATTGACTACATCGTGTCCCAACTGTCCGCCTACACCGGTTACAAATACCTTCATAGCTTAACCTCTTTTCCCAAAATATGCCTAGGCGCATACTTTCCCTATATTACCCGCTATTATACCCCATTTTGCAGGATATGTCAACCAAATAAGCGGTTTTGCAAGGGTCTTGACAACTTCTTGCAAGACGCAAAAAACCGGAGCTGTGAAACAGCACAGCTCCGGTAAAAACTTAGCGGTCTTTATACATTTTTTCGTAGTAATTCTGGTACTCGCCGGAGATGATCTCCTCCCACCACTGCTTGTTGTCCAGATACCACTGGATGGTCTTTTGGATGCCGTCGGCGAACATGGTCTCCGGCAGCCAGCCCAGCTCACGGTGGATCTTGGTGGGGTCGATAGCGTAACGCATATCGTGACCCTTGCGGTCAGTGACGTAGGTGATCAGGCTTTCCGGTTTGCCCAGCGCCTTGCAGATGATCTTGACGATGTCAATATTTTTCATCTCGTTGTGGCCGCCGATGTTATACACCTCGCCCACCGTGCCCTTGTGGATAATCAGGTCAATGGCCTTGCAGTGATCCTCCACATACAGCCAGTCACGGACGTTCAGACCCTCGCCGTACACCGGCAGCGGCTTGTCGTTGAGCGCATTGGCGATCATCAGCGGAATCAGCTTCTCCGGGAAGTGATAGGGGCCATAGTTGTTGGAACAACGGGAAATCGTCACCGGCAGACCGTAGGTGCGGTGATATGCCATAACCAGCAGATCCGCGCCCGCCTTGGAGGAGGAGTAGGGAGAGCTGGTATGGATGGGAGTTTCCTCGGTAAAGAACAGATCGGGTCTGTCCAGGGGCAGATCGCCGTAGACCTCGTCGGTGGAAACCTGGTGATACCGCTCGATGCCGTACTTGCGGCAAGCGTCCATGAGCACCTGCGTGCCCAGAATATTGGTCTGCAGGAACACCTCGGGATTCTCAATGGAGCGATCCACATGGCTCTCGGCGGCGAAGTTCACCACCACATCCGGCTTTTCTTCCTCAAAGAGCTTGTAAACGCCCTCACGGTCACAGATATCCAGCTTCACAAAGCGGAAGTTGGGGTGATCCATCACATCCTTCAGGGTGGACAGATTGCCGGCATAGGTCAGCTTATCCAGGCAGATGATACGATAATCCGCATACTTGCCCAGCATGTGGAACACAAAGTTAGAGCCGATAAAGCCGGCGCCGCCGGTTACAATAATGGTCTTTTTCATTTTTCCAGTTCCTCCAGCCGCTTCTTATCGTGGAGAATATCCACATACTTGCCGTCCAGCACATCCTGCAGGTAACGACCGTACTGGCTTTTCTTGTAGATCTCGATCAGGCCCATCATGTCCTCACGGCTGATCCAGCCGTTGATATAGGCAATGTCCTCCAGACAGCCGATCTTACGGTTTTGGTGTTCCTCCACCGTCTTGACGAAGTTGGTAGCTTCCACCAGGCTCTCGTGAGTGCCGGTGTCCAGCCAGGTAAAGCCCTGACCCAGCAGTTCTACATTCAGTTCGCCGGCCTCCAGATAGATCCGGTTCAGATCGGTGATCTCCAGTTCGCCACGCTTGGAGGGCTTCAGACCCTTGGCATATTCCACCACACGGTTGTCGTAGAAGTAAAGACCCGTGACGCAGTAGTTGCTCTTGGGCTTTTCCGGCTTTTCCTCGATAGAAACGGCGTGACCGCTCTTATCGAACTCCACAATACCGAAACGCTCGGGATCGTCTACATAGTAGCCGAACACCGTTGCGCCCTTGCCATTCTTTGCGTTTCGCACGGCGGCACGCAGGCGCTTTTTCAGGCCATGGCCGTAGAAAATATTGTCACCCAGGATCATCGCTACGGTATCCTTACCGATAAATTCCTCACCGATAATAAAGGCTTGCGCCAAGCCATCGGGACTGGGCTGCTCAGCGTAGCAGAGCTTAATGCCAAACTGGCTGCCGTCGCGCAGCAATTCCTGGAAACGGGGCAGATCCTGTGGGGTGGAAATAATCAAAATATCACGAATGCCGGCGCTCATCAGCACAGACAAGGGATAGTAGATCATAGGCTTATCATAAATAGGAAGCAGCTGCTTGGATGTCACTCTTGTCAGGGGATACAGCCGGGTGCCGGAGCCACCTGCCAAAACGATACCTTTCATTTCGTCTCCTCCGTTTTTCTGTATAATAGGAGTTTGCAAAGCCAAAATCATCTTTGCAGGACCTTCAGTATAGCACACTTGCGCCTATAAATCAAGGGAAACGACAAAGAATGACAAATCGGTTACAGCGACGCAAGAGCAATTGTGAATTGTGCATTTACACTATCGTATAACATACCGGAATTTAACGATCATTCCAGTGCCGCTTTTAGTTTTTCCAGCGCTTTCTTTTCAATACGGCTGACGTAGCTGCGGCTGATGCCGGTGACATTTGCCACCTCCCGCTGCCGCAGGGGTGCGCCGCCGCCCAAGCCGTAACGCAGCAATATCACCTGCCGCTCCCGGTCTGTCAGCACCCTGTCCACCGCAGCGCACAGAGTCTGCAGTTCCTCCCGGCGGCTGACCCGTTCCAGCAGGTCTATGTCATCGCTGACCACGTCCATCAGCGCCAGCGCCGTGCCGTCTGTGCCGGTATCGATATAATCCGACAGCGACACATCCTGACTGGACTTTCGCTGGGCACGAAAATGCATTAAAATCTCATTCTCCACGCACCGGGCGGCATAGGTCGCCAGCCTCGCTCCCTTGCTGCCGTCAAAGGTCTCAATGCCTTTGATCAGACCGATGGTGCCAATGGAGATCAGATCCTCCTGGTCTGACACCTGGGCATAGTATTTTTTCATAATATGGGCAACCAGACGCAGGTTGCGCTCAATGAGTATGTTTCGTGCCGCCAGATCTCCCTTTGCCGCCAATTCCAGATAATGCGCCTCCTCCCGGGCGGTGAGCGGCTTGGGGAACGATCCGGGTTGCAGCTGCAATGCGTACAGCAGACCGCTGAATATCAACCATGCAGCGGCGATCATAAAACCACCTCCGCTGCAAGCCTATGCGCCACGGCAAGTCCATTTTCCGGCAAAATTCCGCCCGGTTGCATAAAAATCCCCGGCGAGGTGATCCTCGCCGGGGAGATATTTATCTGTCCTCTCGGAAGTAGGAAAGTCCCAGACTCTGGGGCGGCTGATGCTCGCGCTTTTTCCGCATGCTGGTAATGACCAGCACCAAAATCGTAACCACATAGGGCAGCATTTTGAACAATTCCTGTGTTGCCGTGCCTAAACCGCGGATATAGTTGTTGGCGTTACACAGAGCGCCGAACAGGAAAGAGCCCCAAATTGCCATGGTGGGTTTCCACAGAGCGAAAATAACCAGTGCGATCGCCATCCAGCCACGGTCGCCGAAGCCGTTATTGGACCACACACCGTTGGTGAATGCCACCACGTACTGCAATCCGCCCAAACCGGCAACGGCACTGCCGATGCAGGTCGCCAAATACTTATACTTGGTAACATTAATACCGGCAGCATCAGCGGTGGCAGGGTTTTCGCCCACTGCACGCAGATTCAGACCCACACGGGTGCGGTTAAGCACATAGGATGCGATCAGGGCAATAATAATTGCGCCGTAGGTCAGAAAATCGTGGGACAAAAACAGCTCGCCAAACCAGCCCAGATCGTCTGCAAAGGGCAAAGCGGTACGGTAAATATTACTGGTACGGGTCAGGGCAACGATAGGCAGATCACTGTTTGCCAGCTTGGTCAGAGAGCTGCCAAAGAAGTTGCCGATGCCGATACCGAAGGTAGTCAGCGCAAGACCGGTGACGTTCTGATTTGCCCGCAGGGTGACGGTCATAAAGCTATAGATCAGACCCATCAGCACAGAGCCGATAATGGAGCAGATCATAGGGATCAGGATCGCCAGCGCCGGCACCAGGGGTACACCGGCTGCGTCGCAAGCCATTTCATAGAAAAATGCGCCGATAACACCGCTGATACTGCCCACGTACATAATGCCGGGGATACCCAAGTTCAGGTGACCGGATTTCTCGGTAATAATTTCACCGGTAGAGCCGTACAACAGAGGGACACCCAAAGGAATGGAGCTGGCAATAAATGCTAAAAACATACTCATTATGCCTGTCCCCCTTTCTTCAGATTGCGGAACTTGACGGTGTACTGCACAAAGAACTCACAGCCCACCAGGCACAAGATCACAACGCCGGATACGATATCGGCATAAGCGCTGTTGAGGAAAAATGCGTCTGCCACCTTGGCAGCGCCGGTTTGCAGGAATGTGACCAGTCCGGACATCAGCGCCATGATAAAGGGGTTGAACTGACCCAGCCAGGAGATCATAATGGCGGTAAAGCCCTGACCGCCCATGGTGCTGGTGTTGATGGAGTGGTCGGTACCGGCAACCATCAGCATACCGGCAATACCGCAAATTGCGCCGGAGATCGCCATGGTGCGGATAATGACCTTTTTCACGTTGATGCCCACGTAACGGGCAGTGTTCTGACTCTCGCCTACCACGCTGATCTCATAACCGTGCTTGCTGTACTTCTGATAGATATACAGACCCACCATCAGCACCGCCACGATGAGAATGTTCATGCCGTACTTCTGACCGAATATCGGCGGCAAATTGCCGTAGCTGACGGGATTGATAACATTGGAGCCGCCGCCCTTGATGTAAACATAGTAGGCAACGATCTGTGTCGCCACATAGTTCATCATCAGGGTGAACAGGGTCTCATTGGTTCTGTACTGCGCCTGGAACAGCGCCGGGATCAGACCCCAGATAGCGCCTGCCACAATGCTGCACAGCGCAATAATGGCGATCAGTGCGCCCTCGGGCACTTTGCCGCCCAACTCGATCATGCAGACCATGGCTGCCAAGCCGCCCACCAGCGCCTGACCTTCTGCGCCGCAGTTCCAGAATCGCATGCGGAAGGCAGGGGTCACTGCCAGCGCAAGGCACAAAAGAATCGCTGCCTGCTGCAAAAAGCGCCACAACAGAGTGGTCTTGCCCTCCAAAAGCTTGCCGAACACGCCCTTGAACATGATCTGATAGCTCTCCATTACCGTTGCGCCGGTGAGGGCTGCGGAGAGAAAGCCGCAGATGAGAAAACCTACCAAAATTGCCGCAACGCGGATCAGCCAAGCCTTCCAGCCGGGCAGATTGTCCCGTTTGGCGATATGGATCAGCGGCTCACGGTGCTTTATGGAATTAGTTGCCACAGTCCTCGCCTCCTTCCGGGTCAGTCATCGCTTCGGATTTGGTCATTAATAGACCAATTTGCTCTTTGGTTGCGGTACGGGCATCCACCAGACCGGTGACCTTGCCGGAGCCAATGACCAAGATCCGGTCACACAGCTCCAACAGAACGTCCAGATCCTCGCCTACAAAAATCACCGCAGTGCCGTTTTCTTTCTGCTGGTTGAGCAGGTTGTAAATGGTGTATGAGGAGTTAATGTCCAAGCCACGGACGGGATAAGCAGTCATCAGCACCTTGGGCGCAGCGGCGATCTCACGACCTACCAATACCTTCTGCACATTACCGCCGGACAGGCGGCGCACAGGTGTGGCAGCGTTGGGCGTCACCACCTCCAGATCATGAATGATCCGCTCTGCCAAATCCTTAGGCTCTTTTCGTTCCAGGAAGAAGCTCTTGCCACGGCGGTAGGAACGGAGCATCATGTTGTCCACAATGTCCATATTCGCCACCAGACCCATGCCCAGCCGATCCTCCGGCACGAAAGACAGACGCACACCCAGCTCACGGATCTGCAAAGGTGTCTTGTTTCGCAGATCGTCCACATGACCGGTCTTGGGGTTATGGTAGTAAATATCGCCCTTTGTCAGCGTTTGCAGACCGGCGATCGCCTCCAACAATTCGCGCTGACCGGAGCCGGCAATACCGGCAATACCCAAAATTTCACCGCTGCGGGCGGTAAAGGACACATTGTCCAGCACTGTTGCGCCCTGGCGGTCTACACAGCTGATATTCTTGACTTCCAGCCGATCCTGGGTGTCATGGCAGTCGGTGCGGTCGATGTTCAGCGCCACCTTTTTGCCCACCATCATTTCCGTCAGCTGGCTCTCGTCGGTGTCGGCGGTATTCACCGTGCCGATATACTCGCCCTTACGCAGAACGGACACCCGGTCGGAAAGGCTCAACACCTCGTGCAGCTTGTGGGTAATGATAATAATGCACTTGCCATCGTCACGCATGCGGCGCAAAATAGCAAACAGTTTTTGGGTCTCCTGGGGTGTGAGCACAGCGGTAGGCTCGTCCAGAATCAGAATGTCTGCGCCACGGTACAGAACCTTGATGATTTCCACGGTCTGCTTTTCGGAAACAGACATATCGTAGATCTTCTTGTTGGGATCGATCTCAAAGCCGTACTGACTGCTGATCGTCTGGATCTTTTCCGCAAACAGTTTCAGATTATAAGGCTTTTCCTCCAGGCCCAGCACGATGTTCTCCGTAGCGGTGAATACGTCTACCAGCTTAAAGTGCTGGTGGATCATGCCGATCTTATAGTCAAAAGCATCCTTGGGGGAAGCGATGGTGACTTCCTCGCCGCCGATAAAAATCTGACCTGCATCCGGGAAATAGATGCCGGAGATCATGTTCATCAGCGTGGTCTTGCCACTGCCGTTTTCGCCCAGAATGGACAAAATCTCACCCCGGTTCGCCGTCAGGCACACATTTTTGTTTGCCACCACGGGGCCAAAGGTTTTTGTAATATTTTTCAGTTCGATTGCCGGTTGTTTCTCCAAGAAAAGACCCTCCCTTTTCCAGTTCTCAAAACCTAGTCGACATACCTGTCGGCAAAGTTTTCAAAACCGGAATAAATTAGGTAAGGCGGGGCAAGCGTAGGCCTGCCCCGCCTCATGATTATTGAATTAGTATGCCTCGTCCAGCAGAGTAATGCCGTCGATTCTCAGATCGAAGTAAGGAGCGCTGCGGAACTTGGACTCCTGGAAGATGCCGTTCTCGATAACTTCGGTATCGGGAGTGAATGCATCGTCGGTGTCCACGTCAGCCTTGTAGGTCTCGATCTTCTCGCCGCCGACAGTGAAGTTAGCGGTGTCGAAAACATTGATGGTGCCGTCCTTCAGACCAGCCAGAACAGTGTCCAGCTTCTCCTCAGTGCCAGCAGCAACGTTCTTGCCCATCTCGGTCAGAACGACAGACTCGGTCTGCAGAGTGCCAGTCCAGTCGGTGTCGATCTTCTCGCCCTTCTGAACCTGCTCGATCATATACTTGAAGTAGGGAACCCAGTTGATACGGGAGGAGATCAGGAAGGTCTCGGGGCAAGCAGCGGCGGTAGAGCCGTTGTAGGAAACATTGGGAACGCCTGCGTTCTCGCAAGCGGTGGGAGCGCCCATGGAGTCAGCGTGCTGGCTCAGCAGGACACAGCCGCCGTTGATCAGAGCCTCGGCAGCAGCCTTTTCCTTAGCCTCGTCGTACCAGGAACCGGTGAACTTAACGTCCATGGTCACGCTGGGGCAGACGGACTTAGCGCCCAGGTAGAAGGAGGTATAACCGGACATAACTTCAGCGAAAGTAAATGCGCCAACGTAGCCCATCTTAGCCTGATCAGCAGTGATCTTGCCAGCCTCGATCATCTCGTTCAGCTTCAGACCGGCAACCACACCGGCAGCGTAACGACCCTGGTAGATGGAAGCGAATGCGTTGTGCAGGTTCTCAGCACCGGCGGTGTGAGCCTGGGTACCGGTAGCGTGGCAGAACTGAACATCAGTATATTCCTTAGCAGCCTGCAGCAGGAAGGACTCGTGACCGAAGGAGTCAGCGAAGATGATGTCACAATCTTCAACCTCGACCAGCTCAACAGCAGCCTCGTAGCAAGCGTTGGACTCAGGGATATCGGTCTTCTGGACCATCTCCACGCCCATTTCCTTACATGCAGCGATAGCAGCGTCGATGAAGTTCTTGTCGTAGGTGGATTGCTCGGTGTGCAGGAAGATAAAGCCGACCTTCAGATCGCTCTTTGCTTCCGTGTTGGTGTCGGTATCAGCAGTATTGCCGCAAGCGACCATACCCAGAACCAAAACCATAGCCAACAAAAGTGCGATGAGCTTTTTCATAGTTGTTTCCTCCAATGTTTTATATTGAATTTGGTTGCAAATGTTTGGAAAATATATCCCCATTTTGCATAGTCACAACATACCACATTACCGCAATAAAGTCAATAGTTTCGACAGGTTATTTACAAAGCTTGTCGATTGTGTTAGAATACCCGAAAGGAGTGATGTACATGAACTTTTTGGAAGAACGTATTTTGCGCGATGGCATCGTCAAACCGGGTAATGTTCTGAAGGTGGATAGCTTTCTCAACCACCAGATGGATATTGCTCTCATGGAGCAGATCGGCAAGGAGTTTAAGCGCCGTTTTGCCGGCAAGCCTATCACCAAAGTGCTGACCATCGAAGCCTCCGGCATCGGTATCGCAGTCTTTGTGGCGCAGCAGTTCGGTGTGCCGATGGTCTTTGCCAAAAAGAGCAAGTCCATCAATATCGACGGCGAAATGTTTGTGGCGGAAGTAGAATCCTTTACCCACAAGAACAAAAACTCGGTGATCGTATCCAAGAAATTTCTGGGTCCGGAGGATCATATCCTGATTATCGACGATTTTCTTGCCAACGGCTGCGCCCTGCAGGGTCTGATCTCCATCGCCGGCAGCGCCGGCGCAACGGTGGAAGGTCTGGGTATCGTCATTGAAAAGGGTTTCCAGGTCGGCGGCAGTCTAATCCGGAATTTGGGTTATCACCTGGAATCTCTCGCCATCGTGGACGCCATGGACGCCGAAACCGGCAGTATCACCTTCCGGCAGCAATAATTTTGTATATAAAAAAGCCACACCGGAAACCGGTGTGGCTTTTCCTATTTGCAATTACACAATGCCCTGCAGCATCATTGCGTCAGCAACCTTGCGGAAGCCTGCAATGTTTGCGCCGGCAACATAGTTGCCTTCCATGCCGTACTCACGGGCAGCATCGTCGATATTGTGGAAAATGCCGACCATGATGTTCTGCAGCATGCTGTCAACTTCCTCCAGGCTCCAGCTACGACGCTCGGAGTTCTGGCACATCTCCAGACCGGAGCAAGCAACGCCGCCGGCATTGGATGCCTTGCCGGGGCAGAACAGAACGCCGTTGTCCTGCAGGTACTTGGTAGCCTCCAGAGAGGTGGGCATGTTTGCGCCTTCGCAGACACAGAAGCAGCCGTTGGCAACCAGTGCCTTAGCGTCGTCGATCAGCAGCTCGTTCTGGGTAGCGCAGGGCAGAGCCACGTCACACTTGACAGTCCAAACGCCCTTGCCCTCGTGGTAAACTGCGTTGGGACGGGCAGCTGCATACTCGGTCAGACGAGCGCGCTTGACTTCCTTGACCTGCCGCAGAGTCGCCACATCAATGCCATCGGGATCGTAGATCCAGCCGGAAGAGTCAGAGCAGGTCACAGGCTTTGCGCCCAGCTGCCATGCCTTCTGGATTGCGTATGTAGCCACGTTACCAGCGCCGGAAACTGCCACGGTCAGACCCTTCAGTTCACGGCCGTTGCACTTGAGCAGCTCGTCGGTCAGGTACAGCAGACCGTAACCGGTAGCCTCGGTACGACCGATAGACCCGCCGTAGCTCAGACCCTTGCCGGTGAGCACGCCGCCCTGGTATGCGCCACGGATGCCGCGATAGTGGCCGAACATGTAACCGATCTCACGGCCGCCTACACCGATATCGCCTGCGGGGA
>JAZRQK010000047.1:0-14478 GCA_045649665.1 Faecousia sp.
ATTTTTGATAGTCCATGCACGGCACTCATCGCTGCCTGCGGTGAGGAAAGAAATCAAACCCAGCAGGGCATAGGAACTCTTGATCAGCTTGTCCAGACCGGACTCATTGACACCCAGCTCCTCCATAAACATAGCCTTTTCTTCCGGGTCATCCAGCTCGGCGATGTCCGCCTCCAGCTTGGCGCAAATGGGGATCAGCTGGCTGCCTTCCTCCTGGGCAAGGGCTTTGACCGCCATAAAGTGGCGGTTGGCTTCCGCCTCATTGATTTCGCTTTCTGCCAGATTGCCGACATAAATTGTCTTTTTCAGCGTCAGCAGATCGGAAGTGCCGATCAGCGCCATATCATCCTCTGTGCCGTCAAAGGTGCGAGCCAGCTTGCCGGCATTCAGGTGCGCCTGCAGCTGGGTGAATAGCTCCACTTCCCGGGCAAACTTCTTGTCGCCGCCCTTCATGGCTTTTTGCGCTTTATCAATCCGGCGCTCCACCATTTCGATGTCCGCCATGATCAGCTCCAGATTGATGATCTCAATATCACGCAACGGATCGGTGCTGCCCTCCACGTGGGTGACGTTGGAGTCCTCGAAGCAGCGTACCACGTGGACGATAGCGTCGGTAGTACGGATGTTGCTTAGGAACTTGTTGCCAAGACCTTCACCCTTGGATGCGCCCTTCACCAGACCGGCGATGTCCACAAATTCGATCACTGCCGGGGTCAGCTTTTTGGGGTTGTGCAGTTCTGCCAACCAGTCCAACCGCTCGTCGGGGACGGACACCACACCCACGTTGGGGTCAATGGTGCAGAATGCGTAGTTGTCAGCAGGTACACCTGCGTTGGTGATAGCATTAAACAGAGTGGATTTACCTACATTGGGCAATCCGACAATACCTAACTTCATATTTGAAAATCTCCTTAAATTTGTCTAAAAAGTATTATACCGGATAAATTTCCGTTTTTCAATACTCTGCAGATAAAAACACCGCCTTATCACAAGGCGGTGTTTTTATCAACTTAACGGCGGTTTGTTTTGCCTGCCAAATCACCATAAACCGGGGTCGCCAGACCAAAACCGCCGGAAACGGTAAGGATCTGTCCTGTGGTATAGGCGGCATCATCGCTGGCAAAATAGCAGACCGCTTCAGCAATTTCCTCCGGAAGTCCCATTCGACCCAAGGGAATATGCCGCATAAACAAATTCCGGAAATCATCAGAAAGATGCTTTTCCACCGCCTCCGTAGCAGTCATACCGGGCAGGACAGCGTTGCACCGGATATGGTTTTTGGCTTCCTGCACAGCGATCAATTTGGTCAGATAGTTGATGGCTGCTTTGCTGGTGCCGTAGGCAACCTGAGAAATATCCGGTACAAGCCCGCCCACCGAGGAAATATTGATAATGCTGCCGCCTCTGTGGCTTGCCATATACTTGGCAGCTGCCTGACTTGCCATAAAAACACTTCGCAGGTTAAGTGTTACCGTATCCAAAAAGACTTGGGGCTCAGTACCCGCAAAATCCAGATCTTTACCCGGATTGGATGTGCCGAAATTATTAACCAACACGTCAATGCGACCGGCATCCTCCACAACATCTGCAACCATAGACGAAAAGCTCTCCGGCTTGGTGGCATCATTGTACACGCATTTTGCCCTTTGTAGCGTGTTTGCAATATCCTGCGCCCGTTCCAGATCCCGGGCAGCCATATAGACCCGCGCGCCTTCCGCAGCGCATTTTTTTGCAATGGCAAGTCCAATGCCACGGGTAGAAGCTGTGACAAGAATAACTTTATCTTTTAACCGCATATTAAGTCTCCTTTATGGTTTTGTGTTTCGGCAGTAACAGCACTGCGGTCATACCCAGCGCCACACATAGGATCTCTGCCACTGCCAAACTATGCACCGATTCGACGGCTGCTGAAGCTTCTGCTGCGCCGGCAGAAATTCTGTCTGTAATTTGGTTGGTAAACAGCGGCACGAATACCGCCACGCCAAACGGCGCTGCCAGGTCACGAAACAGACCGTAAGTTCCCGTGCCTGCACCGGCTGCCCGGGGTGTCAAACCGGCCAGAACAACTTTCATAAAGATCGTACCGTTTCCGCCCAGCCCAAAACCAAGAACACCAAGGGCTGCCATCAGCAGGAATACAGAAGTCCGCTCTGTAAACAACAGCAGAATACCGCAGCCGATCCCGGTGAGAATAAAAGACCCGATAAGAACTTGTTTGGGGTGAAATTGATCCGCCAATGGTCCAAGGATAATCGCACCCAAGGACATTCCGATATACATGACCGAGATGGCAAAGCCGGAAATGGCTGTGTTGTTGGGCTGGGTGTAATTGACAAACACAATGGTATTTGTCATGTTGGCCTGCATCAATCCTTGAGTGAGGAATAAAGCGATGATGCTGAGAATAAAGGTTCTGCGTCCTATAAAGCTGCCTGCAAGAATGGGATAGGGGCTTTTTCTTTCTGCAAGAACCAGACCAATCAGGCTGATGCCGGATAGAACCAATATCGTTAAAAACGGCGGGGATGTCCAACCGAAGTTTTGCCCAAACGAGGGAATACACAGCATCAGGCTAAAGAATATCAGAATCAAGAAAGCGCCGGATACATCAAAATTCTGCAGCGCCTTGCTTGCAGATATCTGATTGCGGGAGGAAAGAAAACAGACAGCAAAAATGCCTGCGCAAATCACAACACATACCCACAGCATTGTGCGCCAGCCGTAGTGGGAAACGATCAGACCGCCGATGGTCGGCCCGATAATAACGGATGCGCTGGAAAGAAGCATGTATAGGGAAAATCCTTTTGCAATTTTTTCCTGAGGGAACTGGGTTGCTATATAAGCCAGAATTACAGGCCCCATTGCCGCAGTACCGATACCCACAACAAAACGGGCAATCAACATAAACACAAGGGTGTTTGCAAGAGCGGACAAAATGTTGCCTAAGGTGAATACCCCAATGCCCAGCAGCAGAGTTTTTCTGCGACCGATCACATCGCCGATTTTGCCCAGAATGGGTGCGCAGGCGGCGGTGGACATGGCTTGGGCAAGGGCCGTCCATGTGGTGTTGTTATAGTCGATTCCAATATCTCGCACAAAAGCCGGGCCTAAAACCGTAGAAAAACCGCCCACCAAACCAATTAGCAAGGCGGCGAATGCGTAGGGGATAAACCCGCGCTTATATTGCTCCATAATCTCACATCCTCTGCCATAGTATGTCCGGATCATGTATGTATTATTGATGTAAAGTGGGACAAACTGTATTTGGAACAAAATTTCTAAAATAAAGTAATGCGGAGGAAAACCAAATGTCAATGATCAATAAGGAAATCTCGGAATTTCGCACCTATGCCTTTCACCAGGGCGAATTCAAATTTGTGAGTAAGGAAGATATTCTGGGCAAGTGGAGCGTGTTCTTTTTCTATCCCGCAGACTTCACCTTCGTGTGTCCCACTGAGCTGGAGGATCTGGCAGACAAGTACCAGCAGTTTCAGGCCATCGGGTGTGAGGTGTATTCTGTGTCCACTGATACCCATTTTGTTCACAAGGCATGGCATGATGCATCAGAGCGAATCAAAATGATCAACTATCCTATGCTGGCTGACCCTACCCACAGTGTTTCCAGAGATTTTCAGGTGCTGATCGAGGCGGATGGCCTTGCAGAGCGTGGCACGTTTATCATCAATCCCGAGGGCAAAATCGTGGGATATGAAGTAACTGCCGGCAATGTGGGCAGAAATGCAGAGGAACTGCTGCGAAAGGTGCAGGCATGCCAGTTTGTCCATGCCCATGGCGATCAGGTTTGTCCTGCCAACTGGAAGCCCGGCGCTGAAACCCTGAAACCTAGTTTGGATCTGGTCGGTCAGTTATAATGGAAAATTTGTACGATGTAGTCATTGTGGGCGGCGGACCTGCGGGTCTGACCGCCGCCTTGTACCTTGCCCGGGCGAAATACCGGGTGCTGGTACTGGAAAAAGAGCAGTTCGGCGGTCAGATCGCCATTACCCACCAGGTGGTCAACTACCCCGGTATTGCAAAAACCAGCGGCAAGGCGCTGACGGATACCATTCGGCAGCAGGCGGAAAGCTTCGGCGCGGAATTTCTGTTGACAGAAGCTACTGGGTTTGATCTAAATGGGGATATCAAGACTGTCCGTACCGGCAAGGGCGATTTCCGGTGCTTTGGTATTTTGCTGGCCACCGGCGCTCATCCTCGAACGGTGGGCTTCAAGGGAGAGGAGGAGCACAAAGGCAGGGGTGTTGCCTACTGCGCAACCTGCGATGGCGAGTTCTTTACCGGGAAAGAAATTTTTGTGGTGGGCGGCGGCTATGCCGCTGCGGAGGAAAGCGTATTTCTAACAAAATTTGCCCGGCATGTGACGATCCTTATTCGGAAAGATGATTTTTCTTGCGCGGCATCCGTTGCAGATCAGGCAAAGAACCATGAAAAGATCACTGTGCTGACCAATACGGTGATGGAAGAAGTATCCGGCGAGAACGGCTTGACCTATGCACGGTACAAAAATACCGCCACCGGTGAGGTGGCGGAGTATAAGAGCAAAGAAACCTTTGGTGTGTTCGTGCTTGCAGGTTATGCGCCGGCAACGGGGGCGCTCAGTGGTGTGGTGGAGCTGAACGAACAAGGATATATCATAACCGACCCGTCGCAAAAGACCAGCGCTGAGGGTGTTTATGCCGCCGGCGATGTGTGCATCAAGCCTTTGCGCCAAGTGGTAACAGCCACCAGTGACGGTGCGCTGGCAGCAACGGAGCTGGAGAAGTATGTGGCAGAGGTCCATCGCAGAACCGGTCTGCGGGCAGATATGCCTGCGCCAAAACAAAATCATTCGTCTGTTACGGTAGGAGTGCAGCAAACTGCAAGTGAAAATGCGTTGTTTCCACCGGAAACACGGCAACAGCTGGATGGTGTATTCAGCCGAATGGAGCGACCGCTTTTGTTAAAGCTCTATCTGGACAGTCGCCCGGTTTCAAAGGAACTGGAACAGTTTATCACAGCCTTGGCGGCGCTTTCTGATAAGCTGACAGTAGAAGTGGCAGACAGGCAGGCGGATAGTGATTACGCCCCTTGCGTGGAAGTTTGTCTGGCGGATGGCACGGCAACCGGTATGGCTTTTCACGGTGTTCCCGGCGGTCATGAGTTTACTTCCTTTGTGTTGGCACTTTACAATGCAGCCGGCCCCGGACAGGCACTAGATGATTCTACAAGGGAGCAAATAGCAAGTATTCAAAAACCAATCGATTTAAAAATCCTGGTCACACTGTCTTGTAGTATGTGTCCGGATTTGGTGGTTGCTGCCCAGCATCTGGCAGCCCTGAAGCCTAATATTACGACCCATGTATATGATGCGCTTCACTTTGAAAAACTCAGGGATCAATATAATGTGATGAGCGTTCCGTGTCTGGTCATAAACGATGAAAAGGTGTCCTTCGGCAAGAAAAATATGGCGCAGCTTCTGGAGATGCTTGCATAAACAAACACCCCGCCTTGTTTTAAGGCGGGGTGTAGCTTGTGTCGTTACTTTTTGCGTGCGTAGATCTTTGCCAGACCACCTTCGCTGGTTTCCCGGAAACGGTGGTTCAGGTTAATGCCGGTTTCGTGCATCGCACGGCAGACCATATCATAGCTGATATTTCTGGAGCCGGTGAGGAAAAAGCTCAGGTTGCAAGCGTTCATGGCACGCATAGCTGCCACAGCGTTACGCTCGATGCAGGGGATCTGCACCAAACCGCAGATGGGGTCGCAGGTCAGTCCCAAGTGATGCTCCATAGCCACTTCTGCCGCATATTCGACCTGATCCAAGTCTTGCTCATACAGTTCAGCCAGGGCTGCCGCTGCCATAGAGCAGGCTGTGCCGATCTCTGCCTGACAGCCACATTCTGCGCCGGAAATGGAAGCGTTGCGTTTGGTCAGACTGCCGATAATACCGGCGGTGGCAAGGCCACGGATGATCTGCTCGTCCGTAAAGCCACGGGTGTCCTGGGCATACTTCAAAACCGCAGGCAACACACCGCATGCGCCGCAGGTGGGGGCAGTGACGATGGTGCCGTTGTCGGCATTTTGCTCGGCTACTGCATAAGCGTAGGCGGCAATTTTCTTAAATTCGATCATACCGGGCACCAATTCCTGCTCCGGCTGCTGATGCAGATACTTTGCCTTGCGCTGCACCTTCAGACCACCGGGCAGCGTTCCCTCGGCAGCCAAGCCGTCGGCGATGGATTGCTTCATTACCGCCCAGACATCCGCCAGGAATTCCCAGATGGCCTCGCCTTCGTTGAGCTCTACATAGTCGCTGAGCTTGCTGATATAGCGCCATTTGCAGAAATCTGCGATCTCCGCAAAGGAGTTTTCCGGGTAGACCTCCGGGGTGTCCAATGTGCTTTGACCCGGCACACGAATATCACCGCCGCCAATGGACTCGATCTGCAGACTGCCGATGATTTCGCCGTTCTGTAGCGCAAACAGCTCCATGGTGTTGGGGTGTGCGCCCTCCGGCAGCGCCTGCTGGGAAAATTCAATATCAATGGTCAGGGGGGAGAATACCTCCCGAATCACCCGGTCTGTGCCGTGACCCACGCCGGTCTTGCTCAAGGAGCCATACAACACGACCCGGAATGCATCTGCGTTAGGGTAACGGTCTTTGAAAAGGCGAGAAGCCCGTTCCGGACCCATAGTGTGGGAGGAAGAAGGGCCTTTGCCGATCTTATATATTTCACGAATGGATTTCATATTGTTAGCCTCCGTGTGTGTATATCTGCAAGGTATTATAACAGACTGGCTATCAAAATACAATCCCTACATTATTTCTGAAGCGCCTCCAGAGACAGCTCTCCGGCTAACTTAAATAAGGCATCCTGAAGCACTTGCGCCAATCCGATTCCTGCCGCGTCGGCGATCCGCTGGTAGAACAGCGCCACCGCCGGGTCTAAAAACAAGGTGATTTCCGTCATATCTGCCTCCGAGAAAAGCTTTGCATCATCCTATGAAATACTTGACAAATGTGATACAATATTAAATAACAAAAAATGGCTCGCGAGAGGATGAATACTATGGCAAAGGATAAGAAAGTCGAACAAATTACAGATATGGAGGTGGACTTCGCCCAGTGGTTTACCGATGTGTGCAAGAAAGCGCAGCTCATCGATTATTCCTCTATTAAGGGTATGTTTGTCTACCGTCCTTACGGCTATGCGATCTGGGAGAATATCCAGAGAATTATGGACGCTGAATTTAAGAAAACCGGCGCAGAAAATGTGTATATGCCCATGCTGATCCCGGAAAGCCTCCTGCAGAAGGAGAAGGATCATGTGGAGGGCTTTGCCCCGGAGTGCGCATGGGTCACCTACGGCGGCAGCGAAAAGCTGGAGGAGCGTTACTGCATCCGTCCCACTTCCGAAACGCTGTTCTGTGAATATTTCAAGAATGCGATCCAGTCCCATCGTGATCTGCCTATGATGCTGAACCAGTGGTGTAGCGTGCTGCGTTGGGAAAAAACCAGCCGTCCGTTCCTGCGTCACAGAGAATTTCTGTGGCAGGAGGGTCATACCATGCATGCCACTGCCCAGGAGGCTCGTGAGGAGACCGAGCGCATGCTGAATGTCTACGCTGATTTCTGCGAGAACGTGCTGGCGATGCCCGTGACCCGTGGTCAGAAGACCGATAAGGAGAAGTTCAACGGCGCAGAAGCAACCTACACCATTGAGTGCATGATGCACGACCGCAAGGCGCTGCAGGCAGGTACTTCCCACTACTTCGGCGACGGCTTTGCCCAGGCGTTCGATATTACCTTTACTGACAAGAACAACCAAAAGGTCAACCCCCATCAGACTTCTTGGGGCGTGTCTACCCGTCTGATCGGTGGCATTATCATGACCCACGGCGACAATAACGGTTTGGTGCTGCCTCCTAAGGTAGCACCCATCCAGGTGATCATTCTGCCCATCGCCCAGCACAAGGAGGGCGTATTGGAGGCTGCAAACGGTCTGAAAGACCGCCTTGGCAATGCAGGATTCCGTGTCAAGCTGGACGATTCTGACAACTCCATGGGTTGGAAGTGCGCAGAGTATGAGATGAAGGGTGTACCCCTGCGTGTGGAATGTGGCCCCCGCGACCTGGAAAACGGTCAGTGCGTGCTGGTGCGTCGTAATGATGGCGAAAAGATCGTGGTTGCGCTGGATCAGCTGGAATCTGCAGTGGCAGAGCAGCTGGAGCTGGTACATCAGGGTATGTACAACAAGGCAAAAAAGAATCTGACCGACCATATCTACGAGGCACACTCTCTGGAGGAGGCTAAGAAACTGCAGGAGGAAAACGGCGGCTTTATCAAGACTATGTGGTGCGGTGAGCTAGCTTGCGAACTGCAGATGAAGGAGCAGGCCGGTATGTCCTCCCGTTGTATGCCTTTTGCTCAGGAGAACTTGGGTGATACCTGCGTCTGCTGCGGCAAGCCTGCAAAGAAAATGATCTATTGGGGCGTGGCTTACTAAGCGATTACCCACTGTAAATGGATAACAAAAAGCTGACCCCACCGGGGTCAGCTTTTTGCGCATTGCAAAAAGTTAATATTATATAAAAATAATCCAATAGACAAGATTGAAAAAATGTACTATAATAGCTATGTTATTTTAGTAAGCACATTTACATAAAGGAGAAAACAATCATGAAACGCATTATCGCTCTGCTTCTCTGCCTTCTGATGGTTGTGGGTATGTTCTCTGCTTGCGGCGGTGAAACCGAGCCTGCAGAAACTACCGAAGCTACCCAGCCCGGCGAAGAGGGTAAGATTTTGAAGGTTTTGACCTTGGGTCACTCTCTGGCTGTGGATGCCGGCTTTATGCTGGCAAAGATCGCCGCCACCGAGGGTTACGAGAGCATGAAGGTCGGCACACTGTACTACTCCGGCTGCCCTATGAATAAGCATGTGGAATTTGCAACTGCCGATGCTCCTGAGTACGATCTGCGTATCAGCAGCACCGAGAATGCTAACCAGCCGCCGGATGTTATGGAGCCGATCACTATGAAGCAGGCTCTGCAGTTCGAATACTGGGACATCATCGTTATGCAGGATGGCGTTTTCGACATTGCATCCGATGCTTCCTATAAGGCCGGCAACATTCAGACCCTGCAGAACTATGTCAAGGAAAATGTCAAGAACCCTAACATCAAGTTTGCTTGGCACATGACTTGGGTGCCTCCTGTGGATAGCGACCTGCGTAATAGCTCTCCGGTAGTTACTTACTACAATAATGGTTATAAGACTTTCAATAATGATCGTGCAACCATATACCAGGCTGTTACCAAGTGCGTCAGTGATAATATTTTGACCGACAGCACCTTCCAGTACGTGATTCCCTCTGCTACCGTGATGGAGAATATGCTGTCCAGCTATCTGGAGGAAAAGGATATTCACCGCGACTATGTCCACGCTTCTGACTTGGCTCGTGTGGCAGTGTCTTATGTGTGGTACTGCAAGCTGGCGGGCATCGAAAAGCTGGATGCGCTGCAGTACACTTCTATCCCCAAGCAGTTCCTGAACTCTACTTTGATCAAGACCCAGGATGTGGCACTGTCTGAATCTGAGCAGGCAGTGATTCTGGAGGCTGTGAACAATGCATTGGCAAATCCCTTGCAGATGACCCAGTCACAGTACACTACCGCTCCCTGACGAACAATAAAAAGCTGACCCCGATGGGGTCAGCTTTTTTATTTTATGCGCGTCAAAATATCGTTTTGGATGGTGCTTACCAATTTGTCCAGTTCCGCTTGGGTGGTCTCACGGCTGATAGACACCCGGAATGAGCTGTCCATTCGCTCCGGAGAAAGACTCATAGCGGTGAGGGTGTGGCTGCGGTGACCCTTGGCGCAGGCAGAGCCGGCGGAAACGCAAATATCCGCATCCTGCAGGATGTTGATAATGTTTTGCGTTGGGATACCGGGGATGGAGAGCGAGAGTATGTGAGGCGCTTGGTGGCAGCCGTTAATCTCCACACCCTCTAAAGCAGAAAGCTGGGAAACCAAGCTGTCCAGCAATGCCGTTTCTTTTGCGATGTCTTCTTTGCAGGTTTCTTTTCCTGCAACGCAGGCGGCTGCAAAGCCGGCAATAGCCGGTGTTGCCTCTGTACCGCTGCGGTAGCCGTTTTCCTGCCCGCCGCCTAACAGCAGAGCAGGGAAGGACTTCAGCCGGGGATTGATGTACAAAGCGCCGGCACCTTTTGGACCGTGTACCTTGTGGGAGGAAATGGAAATAAGGTCAGCGCCCAATGTCTTTGCTGCAAAGGGCACTTTCAGAAAACCTTGCACCGCATCGGTATGGAAAATGGCATCCGGGCAGATCTTGTGGGTCAGCTTTGCCATTTGACTAATGGGCATGACACTGCCAACCTCGTTATTGACCATCATGATGGATACTAGGAATGTATCCTTACGCAATGCAGCTTTCAGGGAATCCAATGTAATTTGTCCATTTTCATCCGGCTGCAGATAGGTTACCTCATAACCTTGCGCCTCCAGCTCCTTGACACAGTTCAGTACGGCATGGTGCTCGATGGCGGTGGTGATGATATGCTTATTTTTTTTACCAAACCGCTTAGCGCTGCCTAACAACGCCCAGTTGTCCGCCTCTGTACCACCGGAGGTGAAAAACACCTGATTGGGCTCTGCACCCAGCGCAGCGGCGACCTTGTTCCGGGCGTTTCGCAGACTATGGGCGGCATCAATGCCAAAACCATATAAAGCGCTGGGGTTTGCCCAACCATGGGTCAGTGCGTCGTTGATGGCTTCTACCGCTTGAGCACAAGGCTTGGTGGTTGCGGAATTATCTAAATAAATCATGTTGCTCACTTTCCTACACAGAATCGTTCAAAGATCCGGTTGGTAATATCCTCCCGGACAGTAGCGCCGGTGACTTCACCCATGGCTTCCATGGCCGCCTCCGCATCTGTCAGTACCGCATCCGGGGTCAGACCGGCTTTCAGTCCATTCAATGCAGATTCCAGCGCTTCATAAGCACGGCGGACGGCATCAAATTGCCGAGGGTTAGTCAGAATTGAGCCGTCGCAAGGTGTGTTGCCGGCAAACATCTCGTCCACCACATCTGCTAATAGATCAAGACCCTCGCCGGTCTTGGCGCAGATGGGGATAATGGTCATAAAGGGCAGATCGCTGGGCTGCACCTTTGTGCCAAGGTCAGATTTATTGATCAGTGCAATGGCGTTCTCCTCGCCGGCAAAAGATTCATATACCGCCTTGTCCTCATCCGTCAGCGGCGCAGAGCCGTCGCAGACATATAGGATCAGATCGGCATTTTCCACTGCCGCCTTGGAGCGTTCCACGCCCATGGCTTCGATCCGGTCATCTGTCTGCCGGATACCGGCAGTGTCAATCAGTTGCAGCCGGGTGTTACCCAGCATCACCGTTTCCTCCACAGTATCCCGGGTAGTACCGGCAATCTCTGTGACGATAACTCGTTCATAACCGGCTAGCGCATTTAACAGACTGGACTTGCCCACGTTGGGCTTGCCCACGATAGCAGCGGATACGCCCTGCTTCAGGATTCGGCCTTGGCCATAAGTCTGCAGCAATCCGGAGAGAACTTTGCTGTTACTGCGGAGCTTGTCCTCGTAATTATTAAGACCGAAGTCCTCGATATCCTCGTCCGGGTAGTCCAGTACGGCATGGAAATGGCTGCAAATATCCGTCAGGTCATCATATACCGGCGCCAGCTTTTTCTGCAGCGCACCACCTACCTGACCGGCAGCGTTGGCGGCAGCTTCGGCGGTTTCTGCTTCGATCAGATCGATCACAGCCTCCGCCTGGGTCAGCGCCAGCTGACCATTCAGAAATGCCCGTTTGGTAAATTCGCCCCGTTTGGCAGGTTTTGCGCCGGCAAGATACAGCGCTTCCAGACCGGCAGCCAGCACCGCCGGAGAGCCGTGACACTGGATCTCCACCGTGTCCTCGCCGGTATAGCTGTGCGGCCCTCTTGTGTACACAGCAAGGCAACTGTCGATCGTGCGACCCTGCTTGTCCAGCAGCGTACCCATCACCAATTTCCGGTTGGGTGCGTCACATAGCGGCATGCCACTTTGTAATTTGAAAACCTTACCCGCTACATCTGCGCAGCCGTTGCCGGTGAGTCGCAGAATGCCGATAGCGCTGATCTGATTGCCGGTAGATACGGCAGCGATCACGTCAGACATAGTCATTTCTCCTCAAATTTCACTTTTTTCATCATTATACCATTTATAAGATGCGATTTCAATGATAATCCAAAAACTTCCGGGCATACTAGCCTGGAGGTGAGTCTATGAGGCAGACACAATATTCCGGTGAGATGACCGACGAGAATATCAGCAACATATTTCAGGGTGCGGCGGACTTTATCCGCAGGCAGCTCCGCTGTGGCGAGCATACGATCTATGCCTATGCCATTGACGGTCTGATCGCCTCCGGGGCTGCTTCTGATTATATATTCAAACCCATTATCCAAAACCTCCGGGGCGACACCCAGAACCAACTGTATCGCAGCGCCATGGAGGGCACTATATATAATAATGTAGCGGTGCCGTGCCACGACTTGGATCAGATCGCCTTTTTGCTGGTCAACGGTTTTTGCGTGGTGCTGTTTCCTGGAGCAGGCGCAATCGGCTTTGAGGTCAGAACACCGGATAAGCGAGGACCATCTGCTCCGGAGGTGGAAAATACAGTCAAGGGCGCAAAGGATGCCTTTGTGGAAACCATTCGTTCCAACACCAGCTACATCCGTCGGCATTTGCGGTCACCGGATCTGCGAATATACGAAACCCAGGTGGGCAGACGGAGTTTGACGAATATCAGTATTGTGTGGCTCGATGGCATTACAGACCCTGTGTTGGTAGAGCGCATGAAAGACAGGGTGTCCCAGATCGATATTGACGGCTTACTGTCGCCGTCAGCGGTGGAGGAGTATGTCACAGGTTCGAGAGCCACAGCGTTTCCGCTGCTGCAATACACAGAACGCCCCGATCGGTTTTGCCAGGGTATACTGGACGGTAGGGTAGGTCTGCTGATAGATGGTTTGCCGTTGGGATATCTTGCACCGGCGGATCTAATGTTCCTTATGGAAAGCCCGGAGGATCGGGGCAGAGATTATGTGGGCGCATCGGCGGTGAAAATTTTGCGTTATTTGGCGCTGCTGGCAGGTTTACTGCTGCCGGGTATTTATATTGCCCTTGCCACGTTCCACCAAGCCGTGATTCCCTTGCCACTTTTGCGCTCGATTATTGACAGCAAACAGTCAGTACCGTTTTCTACGGCGGCAGAGGTGCTGGGACTTCTGGTGGCATTTGAGCTTTTGCAGGAGTCCGGCATCCATTTGCCCCAAGCCATCGGACAATCTGTTTCTGTCATCGGCGGTATCGTGGTAGGTACAGCGGCGGTGGAGGCTGGATTGATTTCGCCGGTGGCGCTGATCATGGTTTCGATCGCCGGTGTCTGCGGTTTTGTGTTGCCAAACCGTGACTTGGCAAATGCGATTCGTGTGTGGCGGTTTGGGATCGCCATATTGGCAGCTTTCGCCGGACTGTACGGCGCAGCAGCGGGGATGCTGATTCTGCTGATCCACCTGTCCGGATTAAAATGTCTGGGCGTCTCCTATTTATCGCCCACAGGAGCGCTGATCCGTCGCCGGCTATTTAAGGATAAATTCCGCACACAGAAACTGCACCCCCAGGACAAGAGGAATCAAAAATGAGAAAGTTATTATATGTATTGGTTTTAGCGGCGCTATTCTTTGCACCGGTGGAACGATTGGATATCGCAAAGCTGGAGCCGGTGCAGACTGTGGCGATCTCTGTGGCGGATGGTCAGATACTGTTGCAAACGGATACTGATGATACCGGCATCGGCGCTACCGTGGAGGCGGCGCTGCAAGACCTGGAGGAAAACACCTCCGGTGCGATCTATTTGGACACAGCGCAATATTTGCTGGTGACAAAACAGGCAAAGCAAGCGGTGCAAACGCTGCGCAAGTATCTTCGTTCCTCGGTGGTGGAGAGCATTTGGGACGGGAAAGCGGATATAAAACAGGCGGCTCGTTACCTGAGCGTCCACACCCAGCGGACAAAAGTCGATTGACAAAAGAAACTGCAGAAAACTGCAGAAAAAAACGAAATTATGCTTGACAAGAAAACACCCCTTTGCTATGATAAGCGAGCGCTTCCGGCAGGGGGCGCAAAATACTGCAAAAAACCTTGAAAAAACTTGCTGAGAAATGAAAAAAGTTCTTGACAAGTGTAGGTGTGCTGTGGTATATTTAACAGGCTCTCCGCTTTTTGGAGGGCGACCTGTACCTTGTAAATTGAATAACGCAAAGACGAACAAGTAACACCTTGGACAATTATAATGGATTGTTTAAGAAATTCGTGTACGAATGAAATAACAGCCAACGAAAATTCTTGAGTAAATTTGCTAGACAAATTATTC
>JAZRQK010000048.1:0-2727 GCA_045649665.1 Faecousia sp.
TTTTCCAAAAAAACACTTGCTTTTTTCAGAAAACTCTGCTATTATATCCTAGCGTCCGTTTGGACGAAGTTTATTTTGTATTATTTCGGATAGGAGGTGCAGTGAATGGCGAAGTGTGATTATTGTGGCAAGGGCGTTACGTTTGGTATTAAGGTCTCCCACTCCCACAGTCGTTCCAACAGAACCTGGAAGCCCAATGTTAAGCGGGTCAAGGCCATTGTGAACGGTACTCCGTGCCATGTGTACGCTTGTACCAGATGCCTCCGTTCTAACAAGGTTGAGCGGGCTGTCTGATTTTCCCTGCAACCAATAACGGTACTGCATTTGCAGTGCCGTTTTTTGTTTGCCCTTTCTTCTCTTCTTTTCTATTCTCTATTATTCTATTCTCTTCTATTCTATTCTCTTCTAGGAATCCAACCGGATTCCATTTGGATTCCAAAGGGCAATTCCAATATCCGTTCCCGCAGAACAGTTTTCTGCATCCAAACATACAAAAAGATTCGGCTGCTAGCATCCGCAGCCGAATCTTTTTTCACGCTTTGTCTTTCTTAAACAGATTTGTTTTCCGTTCCTCGCCACGCATCAGGCGAACAATATTCTGTCTGTGCATAAAGGTTGCCAGTGCGCCCATAAAGATACCGCACAGCATCACCACAAGATCATGGTGGTGTAAGATCGCAAAACCGATACCAAAGGTGATTGCTGCCAGCACAGAACCAAGGGATACATATTGGGTAGTAAAATACACAACCGCAAACACTGCAAGGATCAGCAGCGCTACACGCCAATCCACGATCAGCGCAATAAACAAGCCGCTTAAGATTCCCTTGCCGCCACGGAATCCTAGAAACACCGGGAATACATGTCCCAGCATCACGCCTGCGCCACCCAAGGCTGCGCCTGCCTGAAAGCCCAAGTCGCCATTTAGCAGCAAGCCGCCAATCACGCAGGAAACGATTGCCTTACCGGCATCAATCAGAATCACCAGCGCTGATCTGCCTGCGCCATAGCTGCGGATAAAATTGGTAAGACCGGCATTTCCGCTGCCATGGGTACGCACATCGTCACCCAGCAGGTGGGAAACCACAACTGCGCCGTTGAGATTGCCAAGCAGATAGCTGACCACCAATATGATCAAGACATAGATCCACACAGATTAGTCCTCCTTATCGCCTTTCTGGCGAATGGTGATCCGCACCGGTGTGCCCTTCAAGCCAAACACCTCACGGATCTGATTTTCCAGATACCGCTGATAGGAGAAGTGGAACAGACGGGCGTCATTGCAGAAAATCACGAAATGAGGCGGCTTTGTGCCGGCCTGGGTCATATAGTAGATTTTCAGGCGGCGACCCTTATCAGAGGGAGGCTGCACCCGGGATGTCGCATCCGCCAGCACGCTGTTCAGCGCACCGGTGGTGATACGGCTGGTATTCTGCTTATGCACTTCCTGGATCACAGTAAATAGCTTGTCCACACGCTGACCGGTGAGCGCAGACAAAAATACCACCGGCGCATAGGTCATATAGCTCAATCCGTCACGGACATCGTTTTCCTTATCACGCATGGTGTTGGTCTCTTTGTCCTCCACCGCATCCCACTTGTTCACAACGATAATAGCAGCTTTGCCTGCCTCATGGACAAGACCTGCGATCTTGGTATCCTGCTCGGTGACACCCTCATTGGCATCCACCAAGATCAGACACACATCCGCCCGTTCAATAGCGTTGATGGTGCGCATATTGGAGAACTTCTCGATAATGTCATCCACCTTGCTCTTGCGGCGCATGCCGGCAGTATCGATAAAGCAATACTTGCCGCTCTCGTTCTCAAATTCAGAGTCAATGGCATCACGGGTCGTACCTGCCACGTTGGAAACAATCACACGCTCCTCGCCCAGGATGCGATTGAGCAAGCTGGACTTGCCCACATTGGGTTTGCCCACGATGGCGACCTTTATGATCTCCTCGTCCTCTTCCTGCGCACCGTCGGCCGGCATATTCTCCAGACACCAGTCCAGCAGATCGCCGGTGCCATGGCCATGCACAGCAGAAACCTCAAACAGATCGCCAATACCCAGGCTGTAGAACTCGTACACATCCGGATTTACAGGGCCGATAGAGTCACACTTATTTACCGCCAACGCCACAGGCTTACCGGACTTGCGCAGCATAGTCGCCACATCCACGTCCGCAGCTGTTACACCGGTACGCACATCTGCAACCATGACGATACAATCTGCCAGCTCGATACCGATCTCCGCCTGACGGCGCATAAATTTAAGCATATCACTGTCAGTACCCGGCTCGATACCGCCGGTATCCACCAGATTAAACTGCCGGCCACACCACTCGCAGTCACCGTATATACGGTCACGGGTAACGCCGGGCGTGTCTTCCACGATGGAAGTACGATGACCGGTGAGCTTATTAAAAAGCATGGACTTACCCACGTTGGGACGGCCAACGATAGCCACCAAAGGCTTTGCCATGGCGATCACTCCTTTCAAAGCATACTATAACACAAAACAATCAAAAAATATACATATTTGTCCAAATAACCCTTAACGGAAAAAGAGGAAGGCGAACTCGCCTTCCTCTGCGCTTACGCTCTTTTCCTGCCTTAGTCAGCCTTGGCAGCCAGAACCTGACGACCATTGTAGTTGCCGCAAGCCTTGCAAGCTCTGTGAGGCATGACGGGCTCACCACACTTGGAGCAAACTGCTACGCT
>JAZRQK010000049.1:0-16112 GCA_045649665.1 Faecousia sp.
GCTCAGGCGCTGGTTGACTACTGCGGCGGCATCACCGATGCAAGCGCTACCATCAAGGCAGGCGGTCAGATGATGGGCTTCCCCCAGAACGGTCTGGCTGCGCCCATTATGAAGGGCAGCAACGGCATCATCGCCATCAACCCCGACCCCAGCCAGGAAGTGGCTTGTATCAAGTGCGGTCGCTGTGTGGATGTTTGCCCCATGGAACTGAAGCCTCTGTACTTTGCCAAGTTCGCAGACACTGAGAACTGGCAGGGCGATAAGGATTATAACATTATGGACTGCATGGAGTGCCGCTGCTGCGAGTACATCTGCTCGCCCAAGATCCGGCTGATCGATAAGATCCGCGCCGGCAAGAACGCTGTAAGGGGGATGAAGTAATGCTGATTACCCAACTGAAATCCGCCGAAGCTCTGGCAGAGCTGACCAAAGGCAAGGTCTTTGTGATCCGCTGCCACGGCTGTAAAGAGCTGTGCTTCCCCGAGAAAGAGGCAGATGCCTTTATTAAGGAGCTGGGCGACAAAGTCACCGGCGTTCTGACCACCGATTACATCTGCAACACCGACAACCTGCCCCTGCGGCTTGAGAAGTTCGCTGCTGCCATCGACGCAGCAGACACCGTACTGGTGCTCAGCTGCGGTGTGGGTGTACAGACCGTAGCCGGCTATTTGCCCGGCAAGCGTGTCTGCGCCGGCTGCGATACCTACCCCCTGCCCGGTCACCAAGGTGTGACCCCCCAGGAAGTAGATTGCGGTCAGTGCGGTCAGTGCTATCTGAACCTCACCGGCGGCATTTGCCCCATCACCGCTTGCTCCAAGGGTCTGGTCAATGGCCAGTGCGGCGGCGCAAAGAACGGCATGTGTGAGGTCGACCCCAACATGGAATGCGGCTGGGAGCGGATCCAGCGCCGTCTGACCCAGACCGGTCGTCTGGACGCCCTCAAAGCCCCCATCCAGCTCAGAGATTATAACAAATAACACCGCGCCCCAATCCCCTCTCCCCGGGAGAGGGTACCCCGCAAGGGGCGAGGTGGGAAAACAGATAATTAAGAATTAAGAATTAAAAATTAAGAATTTAATTCTTAACTCTTAACTTTTAACTCTTAACTCTTAACTCTTAATTAAAAAGGAGTCTTTTATATGAGAATTACCGAACTTTTCAATGATGGCCAGTTTGTGATCACCGCCGAGGTCGGCCCTCCCAAGGGTACTGACTGCTCCCATGTGATCGCCGAGGCTAAGGAATACCTCTCCGGCATCCATGCCGTCAATGTCACCGATAACCAGTCCTCCGTTATGCGTATGGGCAGCCTGCCCGTGTGCGTGGCAATGAAGCAGGCTGGTCTGAATCCCATTCTGCAGCTGACCTGCCGTGACCGTAACCGGATCGCGCTGCAGTCCGAGCTGCTGGGCGCTTCCATGCTGGGCATCGATAACATTCTGTGCCTCACCGGCGACCACACCACCATGGGCGACCACCCCGGCGCAAAGCCCGTGTTCGACCTGGATTCCGTTTCCCTGCTGCACACCGCTTGCCAGCTGGAAAGCGGCAAGGATCTGGCTGGTCTGGAGCTGGTTGGCGAGCCTCCCAAGTTTGCAAAGGGCGCTGTTGTGTCCCCCTGCTCTGACTCGGTGGACGCACAGCTGGCAAAGATGGAGCGCAAGGTCATGGCCGGCGCAGAGTACTTCCAGACCCAGGCGGTGTTCGATTCCGAGAAGTTTATCTCCTTCATGGAGAAGGCAAAGCAGTTTGGCAAGCCTGTGCAGCTGGGTGTGATCATTCCCAAGTCCGCAGGCATGGCAAAGTTTATGAACAATAATGTTGCCGGTGTCCATGTGCCTCAGCACATGATCGACGCACTGGCAGCCGACAAGGAGCGTGCCAAGACCGGCGAGACCGGTGTTGAGATCGCCGCCCAGATCATCAAGGAGTGTAAGCCCTACTGCCAGGGTCTGCACATCATGGCGCTGGGTTGGGAAAGCAAAGTTCCCGAGCTGCTGAAGCTGGCAGGCCTGCAGTAAAAAGCACAAAAGAGGAGAGGCGGTTGCCTCTCCTCTTTTTGTTTTATAAAGTCGAACGCGATCAGAATTTCTGTACAATGACCTCTGTGCCGGGGCGCAGTCGTTCCTCGGTCACACCGGCAAGGGCAAACAGTTCTGCCTCCGTTTGGCTGCCGTGGGGCACTGCCCATGCGCCGGCATCGGTGCCGGGGGCTAAAAGACCGCCCATATCTGCAAAAGCCGAAACATTGTGCAGTGCGCTTTCCAAAATTTTCTCCACTGCGGCTTCGTCAAACCGACCTTTGCCCCGGAGATTGCCGATGGTGCTTAAGGTAGGCACCCAGACCGTGCCGTTTTCCTGCATGGCATGCAGCGCATCGCTATCCAGATATGCGCCATGCTCCACACTGTCCACCCCGGCAAGGGCAGCCGCCTCCACCGTCCGGGCGCCGTTGGCATGGGCCATCACCGCAAAGCCCTCCTCATGGGCAATGTGTACCATTTCCCCAATTTCCGCCGGGTCAAGTCCCGGCTGGGTCAAGACCCCGAACCGGTCAAAGTCCATCAGTCCGGAAATCATGATTTTAATAAAGTCTGCGCCCTGCCGGCGGTGGTTTTCCACCCAGCCGGCATATTCTTTCATGTTTTCAAAGCACTGACCGATAAAACCGCCGTAATGTCCCCGCTTGCACAGCGGCGCCAGGGGTGTACGGTAACGAATACCGTACTGCTCCGCCACCGACCGGGCGTATGCGCCCACGCCCCACCGATCGCCGCCGTCACGGAGATAGGTATAGCCTTGCGCCTGCCACGCTGCCAAGGCGCTGTGGACAAATTGCCGGTCTATTTCTGATTCGTGCCGGCCGATAGCCTGTTTCCAGTCCACCCCGTCCAGCACCATATGAATATGACAATCCGCCTGCATGGTATCGCTCCTTAGGAAAAGAACTCCCCGGTTGGGGAGTTCTTATCATTATTTGTAATCGATGGGATCGCTGGTCTCGGAAGCAATGGCCACATAGGTCTTGCCCACGCCCAGGGTAATGGGTGTGCCATCCTCGTAGGTGTAAACGAAGGGTGTTTCCAAAGACTCTCTGCTCCACAAGATCTTTACGATCTCGCCGTTGACCGCCATATAGCCTTCGCCCTCGCTCTGCAGATCGTAGTAGGAGCGGCTGTACTCGCCATCGTGGCGCTTCCACTGCTCGGTGTAGATCACGATCAGGTTCTTGAATGCCATCTGATTGCCGGTAGTACCGTCGATATAAATATCGCCGTACTGGCTCATCTTATAGACCTTATCCAGATCGTCATATTCAAAGGAGCTGGTCTTATCGCCCTTAAAGGTCACAGTAACGGAGTTGGCAACAAAACCGTCAATGGCCAGGTCCTTGTCCTCGGCAAACTGCAGACCGTAGTCACGGACTTCCTCTGTGAGATAGCCCTTGCTGGTCAGACCGGCAATCAGATCGTCGCCGGCGGCAAACAAGGTGTGCTCCCAGTTGTAGCCCAGTTTATCATAGCGCTCCTCGTCACGGAAGAAGTAACCGCCGTTATAAACCTGATCCAGATGCTCCCAGCCGCTGATCTTATTGGAGGAGTCCTCGTAGCCGGCATTTCTGCCACGGACACTGCCGCCGCAGTGGACGATGGGGGCATCGTAGCCAACGGAAATATTATTAAAGAATGTACGGGCGCTGCGGATGGGGCCGATCTTGGGAATGCCCTCCAGGTCGGTGAACACCGCCAGGCAGCGGGTAATGCCGCCCTCAGTCTCCACTTCATAGTACATGTCCGCCTCAGAAACACCGTGGTGAGGCAGGCAGTCCTTCAGGTTGTTGATGACCACTGCCACCGGACGAGTGGTCAGGGGCTCTAACAGCGCAGTGCCGTTCAGCGGATGACGGTAAGCCTTCAGGATTTCCTCCGCTTCCTCCACCGGGTCAATGGTCGGCATGGTGGTGGTTTCGGTAGGCTCCGTGGTAGTTTCCACAGGGGCAGTGTTGCCGCAGGCGCAAAGCACCAGAATCAGCACAAGAATCAAAGGCAATAAACGTTTCATTTGTAGTCATCCTTTCCGGTTTTTCTATAAAATCATTATAACAGACTCCCAGCTACAATGCAAGCCAAAACAACTGCCAATTTCAAACTGTTCTGCCTTGTATTATTCCCGAATCTGGGTCTGATCCATGGTCTTGCCCATGGAATAATAGAACACATTATCTCTTGCCGGGGTCAGTCCCGTGAGCAAGCCACGGGTAGCGTAAACGGCATAACTGCGGAACAAGATCGGCACCAGCCGTCCGTCATCCATCACCTTTTGGTGCAGAGTGTAGTAGTTACCGTAGTTGGCAAGGGCTTCACCGCAGAGGGTGTTCAGCGCCACATCGCTGATATTGCCGTAATTCAAATCACCGTTTGAGGCAAAGAACGCTGTCAGATCCATATTGGCGGACAGCTTGGTCTGTCCCAGATACAGATCATAGTCCTGCGTGTCCAGAGCGCGATAGTACTTACTGCCGGAAAGTTCTGATGTCTGCACATCCAGTCCGGTCTGCTTCAGCGCCTTGGCGATGGCTCTCGCCACGCGCAGCCGCAGGGTATCGTCCTTGTTCACCAAAAGCCGCACCGTCTTGCCGCTGACAGAGGCATCGGTCACCGCCTGGGTCAAGGCTTCGCCGCCGTCATAGGCATATTTTTCCGCCTGCACACTGCTGTAATAAGGGGAAAGGGGCGATGCCGGCAGGCTGGCGCTTCGGGCAAAGCCACGATAGAACTCCGCCGCAATGCCCTCCCGGTCCACGGCTGTTGCCAGTGCGCTGCGCACCGCCGGGTCAGAGAAAACTTCGCTGTCCATATTGCAGGCAAGATACACAAAAATATTATTTTCCGTATCCCACAACTCATAGTCACAGCGGTAATCCGCATATCGGTCAGAGCCGGGGTCAGCGCACACAAGGCTCAGATCGGAAAACTCAAAATCGTCACGGATACCCGTGGGAGAGGTGGCAGGGATCAGCTTGATAGCCGCTGCGCTGATGGGCAGCTCCGCCTTGCACCACCATGCGCTGTTGCGCCGCAGTACACCGGCCTCCAGAACATACGGGCCAGTTCCCAGAGGTGCGTCCGCTCCCACCTGAGAAGCTTTCACAATGGGAATATCCAATAAAAGCGGCAGATTTTCCATGGGAATATCCAGTTCCACCACAATACCGCCGTCATCGTCCACATAAATATCGTCAATGTGGGTAAACCGACCGCCGTAGTAGTCGCTGTCCCATGCGTAATTCAGCGATGCCACCACATCCTGCGCCGTCAACGCACTGCCGTCACCGAACGTTGCATTTTCCAGATAAAACACATACTCACGCATATCCTCAGAGCGCCACCAGGACTTGCAAAGCTGGGGCTGTACCGCATATTCTCTGTCCACAGAGAACAAGCTCTGGAATATGAGAGAAAACAGCGTGCGGTTTACATAATCTGTGCAAGTCAAGGGATTCAGGGAGCGGTCTGCATAGTAAGTCAAGGTCAGCTCCTGATTGGAATCGTCCTGGGGTCGGGTTGCGGTCGGGCCGGTGTAATCGTCATCGTACACCAGCGCATCGCCGGTGGGGGTATAGCTGTCACCCTCGCCGCAGGCGCAAAGACCCGCCGCCAGGCACAGACATAAACATACACATATCAGCCGTTTCACAGACCCACCTCCTTACATACGATGATTGCGCCTTGAGAGCCTCTTTCCTGCCCCACACGGCGGTGCGACCAAAACCGGCTGGGCTGACAGCAGGTGCAATCCTCGGAAATGGTAATATCCGTCACACCCGCCCGGCGCAGCGCCAGGGCATTGATCTGCTTTAAGTTAACATAATATTTTTCGCCCTTTTGGGTAAAGGCGGTCAGCGCCGTCTTGCCGAAGGATTGCACCATGGCTTGCGGCACGTCGGCATCGGTCTGAAAGCAGCACTGGGCAATATTGGGGCCAATGGCGGCGCGAATGTCCGCCGGGCGGCAACCGAAATGCTCTGTCATAGCCGCCACTGCCTTTGCGGCGATATTGGCGGCAGTCCCCCGCCAGCCGGCATGGACAGCGCCCACCGCCCCGGTCACCGGGTCGTGGAGCAAAATGGGCGTACAGTCGGCAGTAAATACCACCAGCGCCGTACCGGGGGTGTTGGTAATGAGTCCGTCACATTCCGGCAGCTCCGGACCAAACAGACCAGCGCCCCAGTGTTCGCTCCCCACCACCAACACATTGTCGGTGTGGGTCTGCTTGGTCAGCACCGCATACCGGGGATCAAAGCCGATTTCGCCGCCCAGTATTGCATAATTCCTGCGCACATTTTCCGGGTCATCAAAGCGGTGCGTGCCGATGTTCATAGCTGCCAGATGCCCTTGGCTCACACCGCCCAACCGGGTGGTAAAGCAGTGGGGAGCGGCAATGTTCCCGGCGGCAAGATATTCAAGTGCGCCAATGCGGATAGTTTGTATCATGATAACTCCGAGTTCATATAGAACGCAAACTGCAAAATGAATGTGTCGGCTCCGCCGACGATTGAAATGACAAGGAAAAAGAATTATCAATTCTTAACTCTTAATTCTTAATTATCAATTATCAATTACTCCATCTTGTCTTTCTGCTGGCAGCATTTTTTGTACTTCTTGCCGCTGCCGCAGGGGCAGGGATCATTGGGACCTACCTTGGCGGCGGCATTACGAACCGGTTGCTTTTTCACCGTGGCCTCGGCAGTGCCGGAAGCGGACACTTCCTTTGCCACCTTTACACGTTTCACTTCCTGGGCAGGCCGCAGCTGTACCAAGAAAATCCGGCGAATGGTCTCCTCCCGAATGGCGTTGACCATGGCCTGGAACATCTCGTAGCCTTCCTCTTTGTAGGCAACCACCGGGTCATGCTGACCGTAGGCACGCAGACCGATGCCCTGCTTCAGATCGTCCATGGCATCGATATTGTCCATCCAGTACTCGTCCACCACCCGGAGCATGACCACACGCTCCAGTTCCCGCATAACGGCAGGGGTGTTGGCTTTTTCCTTTGCCTCGTAGGTCGCCAGTGCAGCGTCAAACACCGCATCGCTCAGCGCCTGCACAGTTATGCCGCTTTCGGCAGCCACTGCGCCCTTGGCAAAGAACACACCCTCAAACTTACCCAGCGCCGACTTGACCGTATTCTCGTCTGCCACGCCGCCGCTTTCACTGAGCGCATCGGCAACACCGGTATCCACCGCATCCCGGAGAAACGAGAGCATATTCTCCCGCAGTTCCTCGCCGTCCAGCACCTTCTGACGCTGGGCATAGATGACCTGCCGCTGGGTGTTCATCACATCGTCGTATTCCAGCACTGTCTTTCTTGCCCGGAAGTTCCGGCTTTCCACGGACTTCTGGGCATTTTCCACAGCATTGGAGAGAATTTTGGCATCAATGGGGGTATCCTCGTCCAGACCCAGAGAGTCCATCATGCCCATGATCCGGTCAGAGGAGAACAGACGCATCAGATCGTCCTGCAAGCTCAAGTAGAACCGGCTCTCGCCCGGGTCGCCCTGACGACCGGAACGGCCACGCAGCTGATTGTCGATACGGCGGGACTCGTGTCGCTCCGTACCGATGATAAACAGACCGCCGGCAGCCTTGACCTTGCGAGCCTCCTCTGCCATCTGGCTCTTATACTTGTCGATGAGGGCATCATACTCTGCCCGGATCGCCAAAATCGCCGGGTCATTTGTCTCGGAGAAGGCATTGGCTTCCGCCAGCAGTTCCTCCGGATAGTCCTTTTTCCGCAGGTCGGTCATAGCCATGAACTCGGCATTACCGCCCAGCACAATATCCGTACCACGGCCAGCCATGTTGGTGGCGATGGTAACAGCGCCCAGCTTGCCCGCCTGAGCGACGATCTGGGCTTCCTGCTCGTGGTACTTAGCATTCAGCACATTGTGGGGAACACCGGTACGCTTCAGCAGTTTACTTAAAATCTCACTCTTTTCAATGGACACCGTACCGACCAGCACCGGCTGTCCCTTTGCGTAACATTCCTGCACCTGGGCAATAATGGCGCGGAACTTGCCTGCCTCGGTCTTGTACACCACATCCGGGCGGTCAAACCGGGCAACGGGACGGTTGGTGGGGATCTCCACCACAACCAGCATATAAATAGCGGCAAACTCCTCCTGCTCCGTCAGCGCCGTACCGGTCATACCGGAGAGCTTCTGATACAGACGGAAAAAGTTTTGGAATGTAATAGTGGCCAAAGTCTTGCTCTCGCCGGCAACGGTGACTTTTTCCTTTGCCTCGATGGCTTGGTGCAGACCCTCGTTGTACCGTCTGCCGTACATCAGACGACCGGTAAACTCGTCCACAATGATGATCTGACCGTCTTTCACCACATAGTCAATGTCCTTTTTCATCTATCCCCGGGCCTTCATGGCCTGGTTGATATGGTGGGAAAGGGTGGCATTGTCCGGGTCGGCAAGGTTTTCGATGCCAAAGAACTTCTCCGCCTTGGCGATGCCATCGGCAGTGAGAGAAACGGTGCGGGATTTTTCGTCCACGAAATAGTCGCAATCGTAATCGTCGTGGGTTTCCTTGTCCTCGGTCTTGGCAAAGACCTGCTTGCGCAGAGAGCTGACGAACTGGTCAGCCAGCTGATAAAGCTGAGAGGAATCCTCGCCCTTGCCGGAAATGATCAGAGGGGTACGAGCCTCATCGATCAAAATGGAGTCCACCTCGTCCACGATGGCAAAGGCATGTCCACGCTGTACCAGCTCCTGCTTGTAGATCGCCATATTGTCACGCAGATAGTCAAAGCCCAATTCGTTATTGGTGCAGTAAGTAATATCCGCCCCGTAAGCCACCCGGCGCTCTGCCGGGGACATGCCGGGAATCACCAGACCTACCGTAAGACCCATATAGCGATGGACTTTACCCATCCACTCCGAGTCACGCTTGGCAAGGTAATCGTTGACGGTGACCACATGGACACCGTCGCCGGTGAGGGCATTGAGATAGCAGGGCAAAATTGCCACCAAGGTCTTACCTTCACCGGTTTTCATTTCTGCGATGCGACCCTGATGCAGAACGATACCGCCGATGAGCTGCACGGGATAGGGGCGCATGCCCAGCACCCGGTCAGCCGCTTCCCGAATGGCGGCGAACGCCTCCGGCAGCAGGTCGTCCAGTGTTTCACCCTGGGTCAGACGCTGCTTAAATTCTGCGGTCTTGCCTTTCAGCGCCTCCTCAGAAAGCGCTTTATATTCCTCTTCAAGCGACAAGATCTTGTCCACCAGCGGCTGAATCTTTTTCAGTTCCCGCTGGGAGCGTGTGCCGAAAATTTTCGTAATAAGTCCCATACCGATTCTCCTCAGGCTATAGTTAGAATCATTATAACACAACAAAACCGAAAATAATAGACATTTTTGTGAATACTGCAAAACCAATTTTGCCGCACAAATGCATTTTACCAAACACTTCATCTTGTAAACCTAAGGCATATTTGGTATAATTAAGTACAGACTGAACAAATCACGCCACAAGGAGCGTTTTTATGCGAACTGAACTGCTACTGAATCCCCAATGGGTGTTTACCTATTTTGACGGCAGCACCCAGACCGTGGACATTCCCCACACATGGAATGATGCCGACGGTCAGGACGGCGGCAACGATTACCGCCGGGGTACTTGCCATTATGAAAAGAATTTTCCCTGCCCGGAATTCGACCTGCAAACCCAGCGTGTCTATCTGGAATTTGCCGGTGTCAACGCTTCTGCCGCTGTGACGCTCAACGGCAAGCCGGTGTGTTCCCACGACGGCGGCTACTCCACCTTCCGGACAGACATTACCGACTTTCTGCAGGCAGAAAACCGGCTGAATGTAGCGGTGGATAACTCCATCAACGACCGGGTCTACCCCCAAAAGGCGGACTTTACCTTCTACGGCGGCATCTACCGGGATGTGAAGCTGGTAATCGTAAACAAGCACCATTTCGACATGGACTTCTGGGGCGGCAAGGGTCTTGCCATCGATGCCCAGCCCAGCGGCGCAGTCCGTGTCCGGACATGGCACAACGCAGAAAATGCCACCGTCACCATCACCCTTTTGGATGATGCAGGCAACCCCGTCGCCACCGCCGGCGGCACGGATGCCGCCTTGCAGATCGATAACCCCCATTTGTGGGACGGCCTTAATGACCCCTATCTGTACACCTGCGTGGCGGAGCTGTCCGCAGAGGGCGAAGTCGTTGACCGGGTCAGTTCCCGGTTTGGTGTGCGCAGTTTTTACATGGATGCCAAAAAAGGCTTTTTCCTCAACGGCAGACCCTACCCCCTGCACGGCGTTTCCCGGCATCAGGATCGCAAAGGTATCGGTAACGCCCTTTTGAAAGAACACCATGACGAGGACATGGCGCTGATTCGGGAGCTGGGCGCAAACACCATTCGCCTTGCCCACTATCAGCACGACCAGTATTTCTACGATCTGTGCGACGAAGTGGGTATGCTGGTCTGGGCGGAGATCCCCTATATCTCCGAGCATATGCCCAACGGACGGGAAAACACCGTCACCCAGATGAAAGAGCTGATCGTGCAGAATTATAACCACCCCAGCATCGTCACATGGGGTCTTTCCAATGAAATTACCATTTCCACCAAGGACAACAAGGACATGCTGGATAACCACCGCATGCTCAACGATTTGGTACACCAAATGGATCCCGGCAGACCCACTTCCCTTGCCTGCTACGCCATGTGCGGTCCGTTTAATAAGGTGGCGCACCTGTCTGACATCGTCAGCTGGAATCTGTACCTTGGCTGGTATGTGCCGGGACTGTTCCTCAACGATTTGTGGATCGACTTTTTCCATTGGGTCTACCCTGACCGCTGCTTAGGCTTTTCCGAGTACGGCTGCGAGGGTATGCCAAACCTGCATTCCTCCCGTCCCCGCCGGGGCGACCACACCGAGGAATATCAGGCAAAATACCATGCTTATATGCTGGAATGCTTTGCAAAGCGACCCTTTATGTGGGCAAACCATGTGTGGAATATGTTTGACTTTGCCGCCGACGCCCGGAATCAGGGCGGCGAGCCGGGCATGAATCATAAGGGTCTTGTGACCTTTGACCGTAAGACCAAAAAAGACAGCTTCTACCTTTACAAAGCCTACTGGAATCCCGAGCCTATGGTGCATATCGCCGGCAAGCGTTATGTAAACCGTCCGGATAAGGTCACCACCGTTACGGTGTACACCAACTGCGAAAGCGTGACCCTTTACGCCGACGGCAAAAAAATCGGCACAAAATCCGGCAAGGTACTGACCTTCCGTGTACCCCTTGGTCAGACCACCCGGCTGGAAGCGGTTGCCGGAGATATCCGGGACGAGGCGGTGCTGCACTACACCAAGAAGCCGCTGCCCCAGTACAAACTCAGCCGTAAAGCCGCCGGCAACTGGACGTAAACAATTAAGAATTAAGAGTTAAGAATTAAGAATTGATAATTGATAATTCCTTTTCTCTGTTATTTCAATCGTCGGCAGAGCCGATACCACAATTATGCATTCTGCATTGTGTATGATACAGCATGCACGGATAAGGAGTTTTTATATGAACGAACAGGTTGGGATGAATCGGGCGAAATTTTATCAACTGGCGCTGTTTCCCATGAACAACGGCGCAACCAATGTGTATTTCGTACTGATTCTTTCCTATATTGCCACCTTTGGCAACAAGGTGCTGGGTCTAGCCATGGTATTTGCGTCCTTTATGGTCACAGGCATGCGTGTGTTCGATGCCATCACCGACCCCATTATCGGCGCTATCATGGACAAGACCGACGGCAAGTTCGGTAAGTTCCGCCCCTTTATGGTGCTGGGCAATGTGGTGATGGCGCTGTCCGTTGCGGCGCTATACATTCTCACGCCGCTGATTCCCCAGAGCCTGATGTGGCTGCGTTATACCGTATTTATCGCACTGTATGCGGTGTGGGTCATCGGCTACACCTTCCAGACCTCCGTGACCCGGTCTGCCCAATCCGTGCTGACCAACGACCCCAACCAGCGGCCGCTATTCACCATTTTCAATACCATCGGCAGCCTTGCCGGCATGGGCGCTATGCAGTTTATCGGCCCGATTTTGGCAGGCGATCGCTTTGTTGGCGACTATAATGCCACATGGTTTGCCATTATGACCCCCATCGGCATCGTGGTGTCCATGGCGCTGACCGCCTTGGCTGTGATCGGCATTTGGGAAAAAGACCAGACCAAGTACTTCGGCTTGGGCGGCAAGCAGGAGCAGGTCAAGGTATCTGAGTACTTGGGCATCATTAAAAATAACAAGCCGCTGCAGCGGCTGATGATCGCCGGCGGCGGCTGCAAGCTGGCGCTTTCCATCGCCACCAACATGACCGTTCTGATTATGCTGTACGCCTGTATGATGGGCAATTACGATAGTCTGTACCTGCCTATGATGATCGTTGGCTATGTGTTCTCCGTGCCCTTTTTCCTGCTGACGGTGCGCACCTCCCAAAAGCACGGACAGAAAAAATCCTTGATGACCTATGTTGCCGTGGCGCTGGTGTGTTACATCGGTGTGCTGGCAATGCTGCTTTTGTGGAAGCAGGGCGACCCGGCTTTCAATCTGTCTATCTCCAACATTAACCTATATACTGTTCTTTTCGTGGTGTTTTTCGGCATCGGCTACGGCGCATATTATGCCACCGCCGACATGCCCATTCCCATGGTGGCCGACTGCGCCGACTACGAAACCTACCGCTCCGGCAAATTCATTCCCGGCATTATGGGCACACTGTTCTCCCTTGTGGATAAGCTGGTATCCAGTCTGTCCGCTACGGTGGTGAGTATCGCCCTTTTATTCATCGGTGTCCATGACCTGCCCACCAAAGTCACGGCTTATGTTTCCGGCATGAACTGGGTGGTGATCGGACTGTTCTGCATCGTACCCATGCTGGCATGGTCGGTAACACTGATCGCAATGCGCGGCTATGAGCTGGACGGCAAGCGTGTTAAGACCATTCAGGCAGTGAATGCCGCCCGAAAAGCTGCCATTGCCAACGGCATGTCCCCGGCAGAAGCCATGCAGACAATCACTGACGAAACCGTATAAAAGGAGAAGCTCAATAAACAAAAGTCCCCCGGTGCGGCTGCACCGGGGGCTTTTTATTAGCAGTAGAAGTCCTTGATCCGCTTGGCACGGCTGGGGTGACGCAGCTTGCGGATAGCCTTGTTCTCGATCTGACGGATACGCTCACGGGTAACGCCGAAGATCTGACCCACTTCCTCCAGGGTATGGGTGCGGCCGTCATACATACCAAAACGCATACGCAGCACATCTGCCTCACGCTCGGTCAGAGTCTCCAAAATCTCCTTCAGCGCCTCTGCCAGCATAGCGTTGGAAGTGGCATCTGCCGGGCCGGGGGTGCGCTCGTCCTCCACGAAAGAGCCGATGGAGGTATCTTCTTCGTCGCCCACCGGGGTGTCCAGAGAAAGGGTATCGGCGGCGGTACGGTTTGCCTCGATGATCTTTTCCACCGGCAGATTCAGCTCTGCGGCGATCTCCTCTACCGTAGGCTCACGACCCAGCTCCTGCACCAGCTTGCGGTTGCAGCGGGTAGCCTTGTTGATCACTTCCACCATGTGTACCGGCACACGAATGGTACGTGCCTGATCGGCGATGGCACGGGTGATTGCCTGCCGGATCCACCAGGTAGCGTAAGTAGAGAATTTATTGCCCTTTGTCCAGTCGAACTTATCCACCGCACGGATCAGACCGGTGTTGCCCTCCTGAATCAAGTCCAGAATATGCAGACCTCTGCCGGAGTACTTCTTGGCGATAGACACCACCAGACGCAGGTTGGCTTCTGTCAGCTTGTTTTTTGCAATCTGATTGCCCTCGCAGACCTGCTTGGCAAGCTCCACTTCCTCCTCGGCAGACAGCAGCTTGATCTGACCGATTTCCTTCAGGTACATACGCACCGGGTCGTCCAGATTGTATTCTGCCGCCAGATCCACCGGGTCTACCAGCTCCTCATCCTCCACAGAGGACAGGTCGATATCGTCGTCCATATCCACTGCCAGATCCAGTTCCAGCTCGTCGCCCAGATCCAGGTCCAGGTCATTGCTGACCACCTGGATATTCATAGCCTCAAACCGGTCATAGATCTCCTCGATTTTCTCGGGGCTCAGATCCATTTTTTCCAGCAGAGAACTCAGGTCCGCAGCACGAACCATGCCCTCCTTGCGACCTTGGGCGATCAGCGCCTGCAGCGCAGACTGCAGTTCCTCAGGGGATTTTGCGTTCTTTTTTGCGTTGCTCATAATACATCATTCCTCGTCTTTTTTTCTTTTGCCGATAAACTATAGCCCGATTGCGGCAATTTGACAAGGGTTTTTTTCGAAAAATTTTTGAAAAAAGTGTTTTTTGTCGTTCTTTAGAGTATCCCCCAAAAACAGAAAAACATACAGTTGCGTTTTGGGGGAATTTTCAGTATAATGATAAAATCTAATATTATGGTCAAATTCCGGTTTGCGGGTAGTTTTATCGGAATTTGAAAGGGAGCAGACTATGACCGAGCTTTCCAAGATTCGTAATTTTTCAATTATCGCCCATATCGACCATGGCAAGTCCACCCTGGCTGACCGGCTGCTGGAGGAATGCAACGCCGTGGACAACCGGCAGAAGTCCGAGCAGATCCTGGACTCCATGGAGCTGGAGCAGGAGCGTGGTATCACCATCAAGGCAACCGCCGTGCAGCTGAGCTACACTGCCGACGATGGGCAGACCTATGCTTTGAATCTCATCGACACCCCGGGTCATGTGGACTTTAACTATGAAGTCAGCCGTTCGCTCGCCGCCTGCGAGGGCGCAGTGCTGGTAGTAGACGCATCTCAGGGCGTGGAGGCGCAGACCTTAGCGAACACCTACCTTGCCATCGATGCAGGACTGGAAGTGCTGCCGGTGATCAATAAGATCGACCTGCCCTCTGCCCGCCCGGCAGAAGTGAAAGCGGAGGTGGAGGATATTATCGGCATTCCCGCCGAGGACAGCCCGGAGATCTCCGCCAAAAACGGCATTAACATCCATTCCGTGCTGGAAATGATCGTCAAGGACGTTCCCGCCCCCACCGGCGACCGGAATGCACCTTTGCAGGCGCTGATCTTTGACAGTCAGTACGATTCCTACCGGGGTGTCATCGTCTACACCCGGATCAAGCAAGGCACTGTCCGTGCCGGTCAGGATATTAAAATGATGGCCACCGGGGCAACCTATAAGGTGGTGGAGGTAGGCTCTATGAGTCCTGCCGGTCTTGTACCCCGGGATTGTCTGGGCGCAGGCGAGGTAGGCTATATCACCGCCTCGATCAAAACCGTAGCCGACACCCAGGTGGGCGATACCATCACCACCGTGGAGAACGGCGCTGACGCACCTCTGCCCGGCTACCGTCCGGTGCAGCCTATGGTGTACTCCGGTATTTACCCTGCCGACGGCGCAAAATATCAGGATCTGCGAGAGGCGCTGGAAAAGCTGCAGCTAAACGACGCTTCCATGTCCTACGAACTGGAAAGTTCCATCGCCCTGGGCTTTGGCTTCCGGTGCGGCTTTTTGGGACTTCTGCACATGGAGATCATTCAGGAGCGGCTGGAGCGTGAGTACAATCTGGATTTGATCACCACCGCCCCCAACGTTGTTTACCGCATTACCAAGAATAATGGCGAGGTGCTGATGGTGGATAATCCCCTGGATTACCCCGATCCTATGGAGATCCAGCTGGCAGAAGAGCCTTATGTAAAAATCAGCCTCATTGCGCCCCAGGAATATGTGGGCAATATGATGGATCTGGCCACCTCCCGCCGGGGCGAATTTAAGGATATGGTCTATCTGGATGCAAACCGGGTAGAATTGCATTATGAGATGCCCCTGAACGAAATTATTTACGATTTCTTCGATGCCCTCAAGTCCCGCACCCGTGGCTACGGCTCGCTGGACTATGAGCTGATTGGCTATCGCCCCAGTCGGCTGGTAAAGCTGGATATTTTGCTTAACGGCGATGTGGTGGATGCCCTTAGCTTTATCTTGTTTGCGGACAATGCCTATC
>JAZRQK010000050.1:0-2153 GCA_045649665.1 Faecousia sp.
TGTAACCCCAAGACATAAAGGAACAATCATCCGTATGCTTCTTCTCCACGGAGATCTTCTGGACCATCGCCTGAATGGGAGTCAACTGGTGCTTACCGCCAAAAGGCATCAGCACAGTACCTGCGCCAATGGTAGAGTCAAAACGCTCGGACAGACCACGCTTGGAACAGGTGTTGAGATCTGCCGCAATACGCATACTATTGTCAACAAAGTTGCCCTCGATTGTCTGCTGGGAAAGGGCGGGCTTTACCAAATCCACATCAATATGCTTTTCTGCGCCGTTGGAATTCAGGAAATCACGGCTGATATCGCAAATGGTATTACCATTCCAATGCATCACCAGACGAGCTTCTTCTGTGACCTTTGCCACAGGGCAAGCCTGCAGATTTTCTTCAGCAGCCAGAGACAGGAACTGATCCACATCCTTGGCCTCCACCACAACAGCCATACGCTCCTGGGATTCAGAGATTGCCAGCTCTGTGCCGTCCAAGCCCTCATACTTCTTGGGTACAGCATTCAGATCAATGACCAAACCGTCAGCCAGTTCACCGATAGCAACGGAAACACCGCCTGCGCCAAAGTCATTACAACGCTTAATCAGTCGGGAAGCAACAGGGTTGCGGAACAAACGCTGCAGCTTACGCTCTTCGGGAGCATTGCCCTTCTGAACCTCAGCTCCGCAGCTCTCCAAAGACTCCACAGTGTGGGACTTGGAAGAACCGGTTGCGCCACCGCATCCGTCACGGCCGGTAGAACCACCCAGCAAAATAACGATGTCACCAGGAGCAGGTACTTCACGGCGGACATTTTCAGCCGGAGCAGCCGCAATGACAGCGCCGATCTCCATACGCTTTGCAGCGTAACCGGGATGATAGATCTCATCCACAATACCGGTAGCCAAGCCGATCTGGTTACCATAGGAAGAATAACCGGCAGCGGCGGTGGTAACGATCTTTCTCTGGGGCAGCTTGCCTTGAATGGTCTCACTTACCGGCTTCAGAGGATCCGCAGCACCGGTCACACGCATTGCGCCATAAACATAGCTTCTGCCGGACAGGGGGTCGCGGATCGCGCCGCCAATACAGGTAGCCGCGCCGCCAAAGGGCTCGATCTCGGTGGGGTGGTTATGGGTCTCGTTCTTAAACAGAAGCAGCCATTTTTCTGTAACGCCATCCACATCTACATCGATCTTGACAGTACATGCGTTGATTTCTTCACTTTCGTCCAGTTTAGGCAGCTTGCCGTTTACCTTCAGATATTTTACAGCAACCGTTGCCAAATCCATGAGGCAGATGGGCTTTGTACGGCCCAACTCCTTACGAACAGCCATATACCGATCAAAGGCCTTCTGCAGCAATGCGTCCTCAAAGGTAACATTATCAATAATCGTACCGAAAGTGGTGTGACGGCAGTGGTCAGACCAGTAAGTATCGATCATACGGATTTCTGTAATGGTGGGATCTCTGTCCTCTTTGCGGAAATACTCCTGACAGAATGCGATATCTGCCTCGTCCATAGCAAGACCATACTCTTTGATAAAGGCAGCCAAACCGTCCTTATCCAGCGCAATAAAGCCATTAAGGGTCTTGACTTCGGTGGGGATCGCATAATTTACCTTCAAAGTTGCAGGCTTGTCCAAAGAAGCCTCACGGGACTCCACGGGGTTAATGACATACTTTTTAATTGCTGCCACATTCTCATCCGTCAAGTTTCCGTACAAAGCATAGACCTTGGCAGAATGTACCAGAGGACGCTCGCCCTGGCAGATGATCTGAATACACTGAGCAGCAGAATCAGCCCGCTGATCAAACTGACCGGGCAGGAACTCTACAGCAAACACCACAGCGCCGCTTAAATCAACTTCTTCAGTGGCAATATCCAACTGGGGCTCAGAGAAAACTGTCTTGGTGGCGTAATCAAACAGCTCCCGGTCAATGTTTTCTGCATCATAGCAATTGATAAGCCGAACATTCTCAAGGCCTGTAATACCCAGAAGATTCCGTGCATCAGAAAACAGAGCTTTTGCTTCAAAAGCTAATTCCGGTTTCTTTTCTACATAAATTCTATAAACCAATGTTAATTCCCCCCGGCTTTCAATGCCTTTGCTCCAATATCGTTTCTATAGTAGGCGTTATCAAAATGAATGGTTTTAA
>JAZRQK010000051.1:0-13126 GCA_045649665.1 Faecousia sp.
TCCTCACGGGTTTGGGCGATAATAACGCCTTTACCCAGTGCAAGACCATCTGCCTTGATAACAGTGGGAATCGGCGCAGTCTTGACATAGTCCAGCGCCCGATCCACATCGGTAAATATCTCATAGGCAGCGGTGGGGATGTTATACTTTTTCATCAGATCCTTAGAGAATGCCTTACTGCCCTCAATGATAGCAGCACGGGCATTAGGACCAAAGCAAGGAATACCCAGCTCGCTCAGGCGATCCACGCAGCCCAAAACCAGCGGATCGTCCGGTGCAACTACCGCATAATCCACCGGATTTTCCTTGGCAAAGGCTACAATGCCGTCAATATCGGTCGCTGCAATATCCACGCAAGTGGCATCCATTGCAATACCGCCGTTGCCGGGCAAAGCATAGATCTCAGTGATCTGCTTATTTTCTTTCAGCTTTTTGATAATGGTGTGCTCTCTGCCACCACCACCAACAACCAATACCTTCATATTGATTCCTCCATTAATGGTGGAACAAACGCATGCCGGTAAATGCCATCACGATACCACGCTTGTTGCACTCCTCGATCACCAGATCGTCACGGATAGAGCCACCGGGCTCAGCAATATACTTCACGCCGGACGCTGCCGCACGCTTAATATTGTCGCTGAAGGGGAAGAATGCATCACTGCCCAGCGCAACATTCTGACGAGTGCTGAGCCATGCTTTCTTATCTTCCTCGGTCAGACGCTCCGGCTGGCTGGTAAAGTAATTCTGCCAGATACCATCTGCACAAACATCTTCCTCGTTGCCGTTGATATAGCCATCGATGACATTGTCACGGTTGGGGCGACCCAGATCCTCACGGAAAGGCAGCGCCAAAGTCTTGGGGTGCTGACGCAGGAACCATGTATCTGCCTTACTGCCTGCCAATCGGGTGCAGTGGATACGACTTTGCTGACCGGCGCCAACACCGATAGCCTGACCGTCAACTGCATAACAAACGGAGTTAGATTGGGTGTACTTCAAGGTGATCAGGGAAACGATCAGATCGACCTTTGCGCTCTCCGGCAGTTCCTTGTTATCGGTAACGATATTGGTGAGCAGCTCGTTATTGATCTTGAAGTTATTGCGACCCTGCTGGAATGTAATACCGTAGACCTGCTTATTCTCGGCCTCAGCCGGTACGTAGTCAGGGTTAATAGCAACTACGTTATAACTGCCCTTGCGCTTTGCTTGCAAAACAGCCAACGCCTCCTCGGTGTAGCCGGGAGCTATAACACCGTCAGAAACCTCACGGGCGATCAGCTTAGCAGTCATCTCGTCACATACATCAGAAAGCGCAACCCAGTCGCCAAAGGAGCACATACGGTCTGTGCCACGGGCACGGGCATAAGCGCAAGCCAAGGGGTTCTCGTCCAGGCCTTCCACGTCATCAACAAAGCATGCCTTTTTCAAATCTGCAGACAACGGCTTGCCTACTGCAGCAGATGTAGGAGAAACATGCTTAAAGGATGTTGCCGCTACCATTCCGGTAGCTTCCTTCAGTTCCTTAACAAGCTGCCAGGAGTTCAGTGCATCCATGAAGTTGATATAGCCGGGACGACCGTTAAGAATGGTAAACGGCAAGTCGCTGCCGTCGTGCATGTACAGTTTAGCCGGCTTTTGGTTGGGATTGCAGCCATATTTCAGTTCAAATTCTTTCATTTTGCTATCTCCTTACTGGTGCTTATTTAGGATCCGCTGCTCATACTTGCCGGATTCCAAGTCGGTGTAACGGACAAACAAAGAAATCTTATTATCCGGATTCAGATTCTCCCACAACATATTGGTAAATGCATCAATATCGCCATCGATCTGTACACGCTCCGGTTCGCCCTGGAATGTGGGAATCACCGGGTTGCCGTCACAGACATAAGTGTGAATGAAATGACCCAGACCGGCGATAGCGGGATACTCATAGAAGAAACGAGCGCAGGCAGTTCCCTCTGCATCGGCAGACTTCAGAATTGACATCTTGTAGCTGCCATCACCTGCCAAAAGGCCGGAAATACGCGGTGTCCAGTTAGGGCCATCATCCTCAAACATTCTGGTACGCAGCGCTGCTTCCCAGCTTTCGCCCTTGGCAAGATACTCCCAGATGGTATCTGTCTGGTCACCGTTGGTGACGATCAGGCCACAGCCAACCTGACGCACGGGATGATAAATGATCAGATGGGGGTCTTTCATCAGACTAGGGTCATGTGCCTGTGTACGGATACCGTCCGGCTCCTGAATGAACACACGGTTGCGGCTGTTAACGCTGCGACCCATGATGAAATAAGCAGCAACAGACTGCTTGCCATCCGGCGTAATACCCAACACAATACCTCTTCCGGGGTATGTATTGGCAGAAAGTTTCTCCTGCAGAGAACCGACTTCATAAACGTTCATATCGCTGACCCTCTCTTATTTCTTCATTTGCTTGCAGATCATTTCAACAGCTTCCGGAAGGATTTTCCATTCCGCCTGCTCCATGACCCGCTTCTGTAATACTTCCGGGGTATCCCCCTGCTCAATATAAACCGCACGCTGCAAAATGATTTCGCCACCGTCCGGTATTTCATTGACAAAGTGGACAGTTGCACCCGTCACCTTGACACCGTACGCCAACGCTTCCTCATGAACACGCAAGCCATAATAGCCCTTTCCGCAGAAAGACGGGATCAAGGACGGATGCACGTTCAATATCTGCCGGGGATAATCACGGGTAAATTCCTCACTGAGAATGGACATGAAACCGGCAAGAACGATCAAGTCAATATTATGCGCAGTAAGTAGCTCCTTGATTGCCTGTTCGAACGCATTTTGACTGCCGCAGGTTTTCTTAATCACAACAGCAGTTTCAATACCGGCATTGGCAGCCCGTTCCAAAGCATAAGCGCCGGAATTGTTGGAAATCACCAGTGTGATCTCGCCGCTTTGGATAAGTCCGGCTTTCTGCGCATCTATCAGCGCCTGCAGATTGGTGCCGCCGCCGGATACCAGCACGGCAATCCTTGCCTTGTTCATGCTTAACTCCCCTTTTAGACGATTTCGATCTTGGTGTCAGACTTGACGATCTGTCCAATCACATAAGCATCCTCGCCATTGGCCTTCAAAAGTTCAATAGCGGTTTCCACCTGCTCAGCAGGCACGACGATGCTCATACCAACACCCATGTTATAAGTATTAAACATATCACGCTCGGGAATGTTACCGGTCTTTGCGATCAGATCGAATATCGGCAGCACTTTGACTGCTGAGCGGTCGATCTTTGCGCCCAGACCGTCGGGGATACTACGGGGAATATTCTCATAGAAACCGCCGCCGGTGATATGGCTGATGCCCTTAACATCCACCTTTTCCAGCAGAGCCAAAACCGGCTTTACGTAGATCTTGGTGGGGGTCAGCAGGGTTTCGGCAATGGTTTTGCCACCCAGCTCCTCACGGGCAACATACAGCTCAGGGTTATTGTTGTCGATGTCAAAGACCTTACGGCAAAGACTGAAGCCGTTGGAATGGATGCCGGTAGACGGCAGTGCGATCACTACATCACCGGGCTGCATTCTGGAATTATCCAGAATCTTCTTTTTATCCACAATACCCACGGCAAAGCCGGCAAGGTCATATTCCTCCACAGGCATCATACCGGGGTGCTCAGCCGTTTCACCGCCGATCAGCGCTGCGCCGGACTGGACACAACCTTCCGCTACACCGCCTACGATTTCAGCGATCTTTTCCGGAATGTTCTTGCCACAGGCAATATAGTCCAGGAAAAACAGCGGCTTTGCGCCAACACAGATAATATCATTGACACACATTGCCACAGCGTCGATACCGATGGTATCGTGCTTGTCCATCAGAATAGCCAGCTTCACCTTAGTACCGCAGCCATCCGTACCGGAAACCAGTACCGGCTCTTCCATACCGGCAACGGGCAGACCAAAGCAACCGCCAAAGCCGCCCACATCATCCAGGCAGCCGGCATTACGGGTGCGGGCAACATGTTTTTTCATCAGTTCAACCGCGCGGTAGCCGGCAGTAATATCAACACCGGCTGCAGCGTAGCTTTCAGAATAGCTCTTCTCCATTTGAATAGCTCCTTAAATTCGTTATTCTTTACCGTTCCAGCAGTAAGTGCAAAGCTTGCAAGGTTCCAGTCCGATTGCCTTGATAACACCATCGATGGTCTGGAAGCCAAGGGACGAGAACTTGAATCTGTCACAAATTACCTTGCGCATCTTCTTGCCACGCTCAGAGTTGCCGTCAGCATACTCCTGAATGTGCTTCAGACCCTCCTCGCCTTCCAGTTCCACGATGACCTTACGGGAAATCAGATCCATATCGCTGGTGGAGCGGGAGAAATTCAAATACTTGCAGCCATACATGATGGGCGGACATGCAGAACGCATGTGGACGGATTTTGCGCCGTTATCGTAGAGAAACTCCACTGTTTCCTGCAACTGCGTACCACGGACAATAGAATCGTCTACAAATAACAGATTCTTGCCCATGATGAGTTCATGAATGGGAATCTGCTTCATTTTTGCGATCTTCTTGCGATCAGCCTGGCGGGCAGGTGTAAAGCTTCTTGCCCAGGTAGGCGTGTACTTAATAAACGCTCTGGCAAAAGGCTTGCCGGTACGGTTCGCATAACCAATGGCGTGGGGTGTGCCGGAATCGGGAACACCGCCTACATAGTCGATCTCCATAGATCTGCCCTGTGCCATATCACGCTCTGCGATCTCAGCACCATTACGGTAACGCATAGCTTCCACACTGATGCCCTCATAAACAGAAGAGGGATAACCAAAGTAGCTCCAAAGGAATGAGCACATGCGCATTTCCTTGCCGGGCGCTGCCAGCTGTGTCATGCCATCCGGGGTCAATTCAACAATCTCACCGGGTCCCAGTTCCTTAACATGCTCATAGCCAAGCTTTGTATAGGCATACTGCTCAAAGGATACACAATAGCCATCCTCATCCTTACCGATCTGAACCGGGATACGGCCCATCTTATCTCTGGCAGCAATCAATTTACCGCCATCTGTCAGAATCAGAATATTTGCTGTGCCATCCACTACATTCTGTACAAAACGGATACCCTCGGCAAAACTGTCCTTTTCACTGATCAGTGATGCAATCAACTCATTACCATTGATCTTACCGCCGGTCATTGCATTAAAATGACCGCCATTATTTGTAAAATATTGTTCCGCCAGTTCCACCGCATTGTTCACAATGCCAACCGTAGTGATGGCAAACACACCCAGCTTGGAACGGATCAGCAAAGGCTGCGGATCTGTATCGCTGATACAACCGATAGCCGCCTTACCCTTCATTTCCTCCAATGTGCGCTCAAACTTTGTGCGGAACGGAGAGTTTTCAATATTGTGGATCTCACGCTGCATGCCCAGTTCTTCGTCATACGCAGCCATACCGGCTCTGCGTGTGCCCAGGTGGGAATGGTAGTCCACACCAAAGAACACATCTACCATGCAATCGCGCTTGGAAGTGATACCAAAAAAGCCTCCCATGATGAACTCCTTAAGGTTTAATAATTAGGCAAAGAACAACTTGTTCAGAGTCATGGGGTCAATATACTGACCGTCCTTGTAAACACGCATATTGCCGGAAGCGATCTCATCGATCAGCATCACCTTGCCGTCTGCATCATAGCCAAATTCAAACTTAATGTCGTACATATCCAGACCCTTTTCCTTCAGGTCATCTGCAACGATCTTGGTGATTGCCTGGGTCATAGCCTTCAGGTCATCATACTGCTGAGCAGTCATAACGCCCAGATCTACCAGGCCATCCTTGGTAACCAGAGGATCGCCCTTTTCGTCGTTCTTGAAGGTGGTTTCCACATACGCGGGCAGGTCCTGACCCTCGGTGCAGTAGTCGGAGTAACGGCGGAAGAAAGAGCCAACCGCCTTATAGCGGCAGATTACTTCCAAGCCCTTGCCGAACACCTTAGCGGGCAGAACTTCCATGGTGGTATTTTCCAGATCAGCATTGACATAGTGAGTCTTAATGCCGGCAGCATTGATCTTCTCGAAGAAGTAGATGGACATACGCAGGTTAACATCGCCCACGCCCTCGATGGTCAGACCTACGGCGTTCTCACCGGGATCAAACACACCGTCCTTGCCGGTGCAGTCGTCCTTAAACTTCAGCAGGTAGTTGCCATTATCCAGCGCAAAAACATCTTTGGTCTTACCGGTGTAAACAAGTTTCTTTTCCATAATTGATATCTCCTTTAATTTCAATGGTTATTAACCAGATATTACAATCTTTCCAAAATGCCGGCGTCTTTATCCAAGACTGCCTGTGCATCTTTTTCCCGTTTTGCATCCAGCTTCTGCGCCAACTCTGCATCGGATACTGCCAGAATCTGTGCAGCCAGAAGCGCCGCGTTTGCGCCGCCGTTGATTGCCACTGTAGCAACCGGAATACCGGTGGGCATCTGCACGGTAGACAACAACGCATCCATGCCGTCCAGAGCGCTGGACTTACAAGGAATGCCGATCACCGGCAGTGTAGAGTTAGCGGCAATTGCGCCTGCCAAATGCGCAGCCATACCAGCAGCGGCAATCAGAACACCAAAGCCGTTCTGACGGGCGTTCAGAGCAAAGTCTCTCGCCTCAACCGGTGTGCGGTGCGCAGAGTAGATATGAACTTCAAAAGGGATGTCGAAGCTGCGAAGCATGTCCACAGTCTTCTGAATGATCGGCAGATCGCTGTCGCTGCCCATAATGATGCCAACTTTTTTCATGAGATACCTCCTATAAATCATAAAGGGCGCACCTAGCCTATAAAGCTAAATGCGCCCAGACGGTCGGCTGATTGGCTTTACGCCTTTACTTTCTGTTCCCCTGTGGTTTTCCACAATTTCCGTCAGTCGCAGAAAGCGTTATTAAAATTATATAATAATTTTACCATGCTTCCAAAGTGGTGTCAAGGAACAACACAAGCTTTTCGCAAATTCGTTTCTTTTGCTACGAAACCTGGCAAATAAATCCATTTTTTTGTGGATAATTTGGACGCTTGAAACATGATTTTTGGCGTTTAGTCCAGTTTTTTCTTGCTTTCGCAATAAACACAGCGATAGATGCCGTTTTCAGGACTGACGCACTTAAATGCATGGACGATCTCCTGCTCCGTTGAAGTGATGCAACGGGGGTTGTCGCAACTGAATTTATCCAGAATCAAATCCTCGGATTCCTCCATCTGAACACCCTTTTTCGCCTCGTCAAGAAGCTTCAGGATCAGCGCCATACGCATATATTTTCCGTTCAGAGCCTGACGAAAATACGCTGCTCTGGGGTCATTGTCCACCTTAACGCTGATCTCATTGACACGGGGCAGCGGATGCAACACACGCATATCCGGCTTGGCATGCTCCATTTTCTCAGCCGTCAAAATATAACTGTCCTTCAGGCGCTCATATTCGTCAAAGCTGTCAAACCGCTCACGCTGGATACGAGTCATGTAAAGAACATCCAACTGGGAAATAGCATCCTCCAGGGATGTGGTCTCTGTATACTCCATTTGGTTCTTATCCAGCACCTCATACTTGACATACTTGGGCAGCTGTAGCTCCTCCGGAGAAATCAGAACGACCTTGATATTTTCATAGCGACCCAATGCAGACAGTAAAGAATGAACCGTTCTGCCGTACTTCAGATCACCGCAGAATCCAACAGTCAAATCGTGCAATCTGCCGATTTCACGATAGATAGTCAGCAGATCTGCCAACGTCTGCGTGGGATGACAATGGCCGCCGTCACCGGCATTGATCACGGGGATCGTTGCGCTTTTTGCAGCCACATAGGGCGCGCCCTCCTTGGGATGGCGCATAGCCATAATATCTGCATAGCAGCTGATCATTTTCGCAGTATCGGCAACGCTTTCACCCTTAGCCGCAGAGGAAGATCCAGCCTCACTAAAGCCCAAAACATTACCACCCAGTTCCATCATTGCCGCTTCAAAACTCAAACGGGTACGGGTGGAGGGCTCAAAGAACAAAGTCGCCAGTTTCTTGCCACGGCAAGCTTCGGCATATTTTTGAGGGTTCTCGCTAATGTCGCAGGCAGTCTGCAACAGGTCATCCAGTTCCTTTACGGAAAAATCCGTTATATCTATCAAACTTCTCATTATTTTGCTCCGTTCACAGCAAGATAATTCTTAATTCTTGTCACATTTTCCTCGTTTGCAGGATCTTCTTCCAGATACTCGATAATGTCATAGACATCCACGACGGAATACACCGGGAAGCCAAACTGTTCCTCGATTTCCTGCATAGCACCCTTCTCGCCCTGACCCTTTTCCTTGCGGTCAACCATAACGAAAGTCGCCGCTACCTTGACACCTTCCAGACCGGAAAGGATCGCCATGCTCTCACGAATAGCAGTACCAGCAGTGATCACATCTTCAACGATTACCACTTCCTCGCCTGCTTGGGGTACATAACCCACAAACACACCGCCTTCGCCATGGTCCTTGGCTTCCTTACGGTTGAAGAAGAAAGGCACATTCAAACCGTTTTTAGACAGTGCAACTGCCGCAGAAACCGCAATGGAAATGCCCTTATAGGCGGGACCGTACAAGACTGTATTCTTGTTGCCCACCTTCTCAAAATAAGCCTTTGCATAAAATTCGCCCAGCTTTGCGATCTCCTCACCGGTCTTGATCATGCCGGCATTGATAAAGTAGGGAATCTTTCTGCCGGATTTGGCGGTAAAATCGCCAAACTTCAGCACGCCTGCACCTTGTAAAAACTGGATAAATTCTCTCTTATAGCTTTCCATACTAATCTCCTTCGTATCTTATATCAGAAGTTCCTTTAATTCCGAAACAGTTGCCACAATGTGATCTGCGCCACAATCTGTATGCTCCTGGCGGTCGCCATATCCATACAAGACACCAATCGCCGGGATGCCCACCTGATGACCGCCAATGATATCGTGCTTTCTGTCGCCGACCATAACCACGCCATCGAGTTGTGTCACATTTGCTCTTTCTAACGCTTCACGGATCACATCCGCCTTGCCGTAGCCTTTTGGCGGATGCAGCATCGCACCGCTGATTACATCAAAATACTTGGCAAGATCAAAGTGTTCCAGTATGCGTACAGAGAACACCTCGGGTTTTGACGTAGCAACCAGCAGACGCTTACCGCTGTCTTTTAGTGCTTGCAGCAATTCCGCAATTCCATCGTAGACTTGATTTTCAAGCAAGCCCTTTGTGGAAAAGTATTCACGGTACACCTCTATGGCCTCCAGAGCCTGCTCCTGAGACATGCCATAATAGCGCATAAAGGATTCGTCCAGCGGCGGGCCAATAAAGGGATATAGCTGCTCACGCTCCGGCACTTCGATGCCATAATGACGCAGTGCATGCATAACGGAATTGGTAATTCCCAAACCCGGGTCAGTCAATGTACCGTCAAGATCAAACAAAATCGTATGATATGTCATATCAATCACAGAATTCGGCAACACAACGCTCGTATGCAGCCACAGGATCGGCAGCAGCGGTGATGGGACGACCCACAACGATATAGTCAGAGCCGATCTCCTTCGCCTGCGCCGGAGTCATAACACGCTTCTGATCCCCCACTTCCCCATCGGCAAAACGCACACCGGGGGTAATGGTCAGAAATTCCTTGCCGCAGGTATCATGCACCTTGCCAGCCTCCAGCGGAGAACAGACAATGCCATCCAAGCCTGCATTTTTTGCGGTCATTGCGTAATGCATAACCACCTTATCGATAGGTTCTTTAATGAGGATGTCACGCTCCATGCTCTCCTGATCTGTGGATGTAAGCTGGGTCACGGCGATCAGCAGCGGACGTGTGCCGTCCTCACGGGTCAAGCCCTCCAAAGCGCCCTGCATCATAGCGGTTGCGCCGGCGGCATGCAGGTTGGTAATATCCACATCCAGATTCCGCAGTACTGCCATAGCCTTCTTTACAGTATTGGGAATATCATGCAGCTTCAGATCCAGAAAGATCTTGTGACCCCGTGCCTTGATCTGGCGGACGATGTTGGGACCCTCTGCATAATACAGTTCCATGCCGATCTTTACAAACGGCTTACGGCCGGTGAACTTGTCCAAAAAAGCAAATGTCTGCTCTGCGCTTGCAAAGTCGCAAGCAACGATTACGTCCTTACCCATTACTTCACACCTCCGATAATTTCACGCAGTGATTGAATTCCATATTTATCCATAACACTGGGCAAATCATTAACAATATCCCGGCATACAAAGGGATTAACAAGGTTTGCTGCGCCGATCTCCACAGCAGTAGCACCGGCCAGCATCATTTCGATCACATCCTCAGCGCTGCCTACACCGCCCATGCCTACCACAGGCACATTGACTGCGTTAGCAACCTGATAGACCATACGGACAGCTACAGGAAAAATTGCGCTGCCGGAAAAACCGCCCATCTTGTTGGCAATTACCGGTTTTCTGCTGCGCAGATCAATGCGCATGCCCAGCATGGTATTGATCAGGCTGATGCCGTCTGCGCCGGCATCCTCGCAAGCCTTCGCAATCGACACAATATCTGTCACATTCGGGCTTAACTTCACGATTATCGGCTTGGTAGTTACTTTCTTCACCGCAGCTGTGACTTCAGCAGCCGCCTTGGGGTCTGTGCCAAAGCTCATGCCGCCGCCGTGAACATTGGGGCAGCTGACGTTAACTTCCAGCCAACCTACCTGCTCCTGCTGATCCAACTGCTGGCAGGTATAGGCGTAATCATCAACGCTAAAGCCGCTGACGTTTGCCATAACCGGCTTATGAAAGCACTTTTTAAGCTTGGGCAGTTCCTCGGCAATTACCTTTTCCACGCCGGGATTTTGCAGACCAACTGCATTGATCATACCGGCGCTGCACTCCGCAATACGGGGTGTGGGATTGCCAAAACGAGGATCTTTTGTTGTTCCCTTAAAAGAAAATGTACCCAGGCAATTTATGTCATAGAGTTCTGCATATTCGTAGCCGTAACCAAATGTACCGGAGGCAGGGATCACAGGGTTATCCAGCGTAATTCCGCACAGATCCACACTCAATCTTCCCACAAGATCTCCTCCTTCCGCATGACCGGTCCTTCCTTGCAGATACGCTTATAGCCTGTGATGGTTTTGCAGGAACATCCCATGCAAGCGCCAAAGCCGCAGCCCATCCGCTTTTCAAAACTCATCTGACCGGAAGTAACCGATGTCTTATAAACCGCTTTCAGCATAGGCTCAGGGCCGCAGGTGTAGAAATGGGTATATTCCAAATTCTTCATCACATCGGTGTCAAAGCCTTTTACACCGTAAGAGCCGTCAACCGTGGTGACTGTCACCTCCGCGCCCAGGGCACGAAATTCTTGTTCATAGAACACTTCGTTTACGGTATTAAAGCCAAGAATAACCTGCACCTTTTTACCCTGACGGATCAGCTCTTTTGCCAGCAGATACATAGGCGGTACGCCCACACCACCGCCCAGCAGAACCGGCGCATCTCCGGAGCAGGACAGATCGTAGCCGTTGCCCAAACCAGTCAGCACATCCAATGTGCCTTCTGTCATCTTGGACATCAGCTGCGTTCCCTTGCCTACCACTTTGTAAATAATGGTCAGGGTATTCTCCCCCACATCACAAACAGAAATGGGGCGACGCAGATACAGTCCATCCAGCTTGATATTCACAAACTGGCCGGGGGCTGTGATATGAGAAACATCACCGGAAAGTGTCATTTTATAGACATTTTCCGTGAGTTTCTTGTTTTCAACAATACTAAAAATTGACTGTTTCATAAAACCCCTTATGCGTCGATGGTAGAGATCGTCAGAGTGGTCTCCTCCAAAACGTCCAGCAGAACACGAACGGTATCCAACGCAGTAAAGATGGTGACATTATTTTCTGTTGCCATCAAACGAATCTGGTGGCCGTCACTTCTGCCATTCTCTGCGCCGGGGTCACGGGTGTTAATAACATAAGCAATATGGCCCTGACGCATTGCATCCGGGATCTCCTCACTGCCACCGCTGATCTTGCCCAAAATGTGGGTGCGAATACCGTTGCTCTTCAGGAACTTCGCAGTACCCTCGGTAGCCTCAATATTAAAGCCCAGGTTGTAGAACCGGCGGATCAGAGGCAGTGCCTCTTCCTTGTCCTTGTCTGCGATGGTGGCAAACACAGTGCCGTAATTCTGCAGATGCATACCGGATGCCTGCAGTGCCTTATACAGCGCACGGTTAAGCTTGTCATCATAACCGATTGCTTCGCCGGTAGACTTCATTTCCGGAGACAGATACGCGTCCAGACCACGGAGCTTATTGAAGGAGAATACAGGCACTTTGACGTACCAACGCTTCTTTTCATCCGGGTAAATATCAAAGATACCCTGCTCCTTCAGGCTTCTGCCCAAAATAACCTCAGTAGCAATATCCGCCAGACTGTAGCCGGTGGCCTTGGAAAGGAAGGGCACGGTACGGCTGGAACGGGGATTGACTTCGATGATAAATACATTTTCATCATCGTCCACGATGAACTGGATGTTAAAGAGACCTACGATGCCGATGCCGAGACCCAATTTCTTGGCATACTGCAGGATGATGCCCTTGACCTTATCGGACACGCTGAAGGTGGGATAGACGCTGATGGAGTCGCCGGAGTGGACGCCGGTACGCTCTACCAGCTCCATGATACCGGGAACGAATACATCGCGGCCATCGCAGATGGCATCGATCTGCACCTCACGGCCTTCGATATACTTGTCAACCAATACAGGCTTGTCCTCGTCGATCTCAACGGCGGTACGCAGGTAATGGCGCAGCTGATCCTCATTGGCAACGATCTGCATAGCCCGACCGCCCAGCACGAAGGAAGGACGCACCAGCACAGGGTAGCCAATCTCTGCGGCTGCGGCAATGCCATCCTCGATCTTGGTGACTGCCTGGCCCTTGGCCCGGGGGATGTTCAGCTCATTGAGCAGATTTTCAAAGGCGTTTCTGTCCTCTGCCTTGTCGATGGCAGCGCAGTCTGTGCCGATGATCTTCACGCCGCGGGCATCCAGGGGCTGGGCCAAATTGATTGCGGTCTGACCGCCAAGGGATGCCACCACGCCCTCG
>JAZRQK010000052.1:0-12546 GCA_045649665.1 Faecousia sp.
AGGCTTTATATCTTACTTCAGATTGAAGCGCTTGTTGAAACGATCAACACGTCCACCGGTGTCAACCAGCTTCTGCTTGCCGGTATAGAAAGGGTGGCACTTGGAGCAAATTTCCACACGGATATCCTGCTTGGTAGAGCCAGTGGTAAAGGTGTTACCGCAAGCGCAACGGATGGTGGTCTGCTCGTAGTTAGGATGGATGCCTTCTCTCATGTTGTTCACCTCTTTCATAATGCTGATAAAAGGGCATAATTACCCTAGCAATCTTTAATCGCCCGAGTATCATAACACATTCGTTTGTCAAATGCAAGAACTTTTTTTATTTTTTCAGAAATTACCGTCAAAACGCCCAGTTGCCGTTACGGAAGATGGGAACGACCTTGCCATCCCGGGTGGTTGCGTCGATATTCATACTGTCGCAGCCGATCATAAAGTCCTCGTGGATCATGGAATCGTTGATGCCCAATTCACGGCACTGCTCCAAAGTCTTGGTGTGGTAATCCTTGATGGTATCGATATAACCCATGCCCAGCGCCAGATGGCAGGATGCATTCTCATCGAACAAGGTGTTGTAGAACAACAGACCGCTTTCGGCGATAGGGCTCTTTTGGGGTACAAGAGCACATTCACCCAGGTAGGCTGCGCCCTCGTCCATGGTGATCATGGTGTTCAGCAGTTCCTCGCCTTTCTCTGCCTTTGCTTCCACTACCTTGCCCTTTTCAAAGCGGATAGAGAAATTCTCGATCAGCTGACCTTGGTAGGACAGCGGCTTAGTGGAATAGACAATACCCTCCGCCTCGCCACGCTTGGGAGAGATAAAGCACTCCTCCGTGGGGATGTTGGGGTTGAAATAAATGTTCTGCAGGCTGGTTTCGCCGCCACCGCAGAAGTGGGCCTCGGAGATCATACCAACGGTCAGATCTGTACCGTTATCAGCAGTGTAGTGCAGGCTTTCAATGCCCAGACTATTCAGATAATCGCAGCGTGCCTTCAGGTCAGCATTGTGCTTTTCCCACGCTTTGATGGGGTCACTGTCCACACGGGAAGTAGACAAAATCGCTTCCCAAAGCTTTTCCACCGCCTGACGCTTGGAGCAGTCGGGAAACACTTTCTTTGCCCAAGCCACACCGGGAACAGCGGCGATACACCACTGCTGTTTACCCTCCAGCTGGTCGGCATAGGGTTTCAGAATGGGATAGCTTAGCTTTCGCGCCTTAGCCATCTTATCCATATTCATGCCCTTCAGACCGTCAGGATCTTCAGAGATGATGTGAATACGTGCAGGTACGGTATCTACCATGTGCTGACGGCGTTCACGCTGCCACTGCGGCACATCACCCAAGGTCTTGACCGACTGATAGCGGACATGCACCTTGCTCAACGGCTGGTAGCTCCATTCCACCGTGACTTTCTTTGCTTTTGCCTTATACGCTTCCTCAACCACCATCTGCACAAATTCCGGCTGGTCGAGTTCCGCAAAGATCAAGACCTCCTGACCTTTTTGCACATTTGCGCCGCAGCGGACGATCAGTTTTGCATATTCCCGCAATACAGTTTTTTTCATAACAACTGCTCCTTTTACCGATTTTTTACCATTTTATCAAAGAAATATTTTCTCGTCAATTGAAAACGGCAGAATTTTAGCGTATAATAGTCTGCACAAAGAGGTGAAATACTATGCTGACGAAAGAACAATTTCACAAAAAGATCACAGAGGGCTTCCGCTTTTTAGATGGCGCTACCGGCTCAAACCTCCAAAAAGCCGGCATGCCCCGGGGCTGCTGCACAGAAAAATGGGTACTGGAAAATCCCAACGCATTGGTTACGCTGCAAACAAGCTACGCCAAGGCAGGCAGCCGGATCCTCTATGCTCCTACTTTTCAGGCGCAGCCTATTGCGCTGGAAAAGCAAGGCTTGGCAGACCAAACAGAAGCGATTAACGCAAAGCTGGTGCAGCTGACCCGGTCTGTCAGCGATGACATTCTGGTCGCAGGCGATTTGACCACACTTGCTACCTTTACCGAAAGCTGGGACGAGGGGAATTTTGATCTGCTGGTGAATAATTACCGGCGGCAGATCCGTGGTCTGCTGGACGGCGGCGCTGATTTGCTGGCAGCCGAAACATTGCTCTATCCCCAGGAAGCAGAGGCCATTCTCACCGCCGCCGAATTAGAGGGCGCAGGCGCTGTTCTTTATACTTTTACCATGCAAAGCGACGGCTCTTTATTTTCCGGCATGGATGCCGGCAAGGTATTGGCAGATCTGGAAGCCGCCGGCGCAGCGGCAGTTGGCTTTAACTGCGTGGCTGCAGATATGATGACACCCTATCTTGTCAGTAAGCTTCGCCGCTCCGTAAAAGGTCCGCTGGTATGCAAACCCAACGCCGGCAACCCGGTGATCGGTGATGACAATCTCCCCCACTACCCCATGGGTCCTGAGGAATATGCCCAAATTGCCAAGCAGTGCCATGACATGGGCGCCACCTTACTAGGCGGCTGCTGCGGCACTACACCGGCGCATATTGCCGCTTTGGCAAGCACTATTTAACACAGCGCAGGCTGCATTTGCGGCCTGCGTTTACATTTTATTCATTTTTTCGTTGTCAAACCACAAAATATCTGCTACAATACTATTGTTATGAAAAACAGAACATATTTCTTTGTCAGCAAGAAAAATATGCTGACCTGGTTGATGACGCTGTGCATGATCTGCTCGGCAGTGACCCGCATTGTGTTTGTCGGTATGAAAGGAACTGACAGCACGCTGCAGATGTGGAGTCAAATCGTTCTGCCAATCGCAGCAGCTCTGCTTTTTGCGTACATCACAATCGTAGCCGGCAAGGAGGAGTTTTTCAAAACTGCCATTCCTGTCTGGATGATCTGCATCTACTATTGCTTTGTATTCGCAGGCTTTCACTTCGGCGGCTTCCATACTATGATCGTGTGTCTTTATGCCATCGCACTGCTGTTCGTTGCGGTAATGTACACCCAGATCACCTGCGGTAAGCAACCGACCACATGGTTACTGCTGCCGTTGCTGGGATTCCCCATCGCTGCGCAGCTGTATCTGGAGCGCGCTACCCTTTTGAGCAGCGACTACATCTACCTGCTGCCGGATATGCTGATGATGGGCGGCTGTCTGCTGATCATTTTTGCAATCCGTGTCCATCCTGCAGGTGAGTATCATCCCACTTGGGGTGATCGTTGCGACGGACGACGCATTCGCACCCTCTCCCCCATGGCGCAGATCACCGCCTACTTCCAGGTAGAGCGTAACACCTGCTCCAACCTCTTTGAGGAGGCTTTTGAGATCTCCCATATCGAGCGTTACATCCGTCAAAAGCGCAGAGAGGGCTTGACCGACTTCGGTCTGACCCATGTGCTTCTGGCTGCCTACATCCGTGGTCTGTGCAAATACCCCCAGCTGAACCGGTTTATCTCCGGTCAGAAGGTCTTCTCCCGTGGCGAGGACATTCAGTATTGCATGGTTATTAAGAAAGAAATGACCATCGATTCTCCCGACACCTCTATCAAGGTGCATCTGAACCGCAAGGACACTGCCGAGGATGTTTACAACAAGCTCAATGCTGCTATCGAAGAAGTAAAGCGCACCCAGGAACTGGACTCCAATCTGGATAACCTGATCGCCTACTTCAACCTGATCCCCAGTGTGCTGATGAAGTTCTTTGTATGGCTTTTGAAGCTGCTGGATTACTTCGGTATGCTGCCCAAGTTCCTGCTGGAATTGAGTCCTTTCCACGGAAGCTTGTTCTTTACCTCTATGGGCAGTCTGGGTATTCCGCCCATCTACCACCATCTGTACGACTTCGGCAACCTGCCTGTGTTCGGCGCATTTGGCTGCAAGCGCCGTGCGCTGGAAGTGCAGGAGGACGGCACTGTGGTGCAGAAAAAGTACCTGGATGTCAAATTCGTATTGGATGAGCGTATTGTTGACGGCTACTACTACGCCGCATTCTTTAAGCATTTCCGCACGATTTTGCGTCATCCCGAGATTCTGGATATCGTTCCGGAGGAACTGGTGTCCGACATCGATTAAATTCAAATTTTCTATTGCTTTTTGTTGTGGTTTTGGTTATACTGTAGATAGAAAATTGATTGAGTGGAGGCCTCGTGTATGAAAGCTATTGGTAATATTTTGAAAGTACTGGTTGCCCTCGCTGCCATCGCCGGCGCAGTTTATGTAATCGTAAAGTATGGCGATCAGATCGTAGCCTGGACAAAGAAGACAGTCAATAAGTATTTCCCTTGCTGCTGTTGCTGTGAGGAAGAAGTTGTCGCAGAAGAAGCTACCGTTGAGGAGCAGGCCGCTGCAGAAGACTTCGTAGAAGAAACTGAATAAGAAAAGAACCGAGCTGCTGTTGGCAGCTCGGTTTTTTATTGCAGAAACAAGATAACGGCATGTTTTTTGCCTCGCTTTGCTCGGCCGCCCTCTTCGAATCCCAATCCGATGCCAAAAAACGCCCAACCGCAAAGCGGTTAGGCGTTTTCTTTTGTTCGTAGTTGCTTTATCTACAAATTGATTTCGTTCACACCCCTATCGGGTGCGACCGAAAATCAATGGATTCTCCCCCGGGCTAAAAAACATGTCACCGGCATGTTTTTTGCCTCGCTTTGCTCGGCCGCCCTCTTCGAATCCCGATCCGATGCTAAAAAACGCCCAACCGCAAAGCGGTCAGGCGTATTTTGGCAGGGGATGAGGGATTCGAACCCCCGCAAACGGAGTCAGAGTCCGGTGTGCTACCGTTACACTAATCCTCTATGTGACAAGCACGGATATCATTATACCCAAACAAGCACAAATGTCAAGCACTTTTTTCCATATCTGACGATATTTTTATCACCGGGCAGTGGTAGCTTGCCCGGTGATATTCGGTTTATTCACATTCCCAGGGAAACGGCTTTCCCCGTAAGACCTCCCGGCGCAAATACCGGAACGTCTTATACTCCCCTTGTTCCTGGAGCATAGTCAATATAAAGCGCAGCTCCTGCAGGGTCTTGGGGTGCATCATCAATTTTTCCCGACTGCCCTCCAAATATGCCAGCGCCGATCCGTCGGTGTATTCACTGCCCTGGTACACCTTGCAGGCAGCGATACGATCCATTACCATTTCCACCAGGTATTTCCGGGGCATGGGTACGGACTCATATCGCTTTGTGGTCAGATCCAGGTCAGTCCAATATTCATAATGATGGCGGTTGCGGCCTTTGTGGTGGATCCAGCCCTCGCTGTAGCCCTTATCCTCCCGCTCTGCGGTATTGGGACTGCGGTTGCCCTGATAATATTTTACACCGTTGAGAAACTCCTCCGGCGCATACTTGGACAGATCGTGGGTCAGCCCCTGCCAGTACAGTCCCACACGGAAACAGCCTTTTCGCACCAGATATCGGTGTCGGCTGATAGTGAGAAAATGTCTTAACCAATTCATATCTATCACACTTCCCATTTTATATTGCATTTATTATATGCCATAGGTAACTTTTTTGCAAGTAGCTGCATTCCCCGGTTGTCATCCATAGAGAAAACTGTTATAATGGCAAAAAATGGGAGGTGGCAACTATGAAACGAATCTACGCCGCTATACTGGCATTGCTCATTATAAGCAGTTTCACCGGTTGCGCCGGCACAGAAAGCATCGTTACAGCACAACCTCAGCTGACAACCATTGCCGAAACCTCTGCAGAAACCACTGAGGTGACCACAGAAGCCACCACAGAAGCGACTACCGAGGCTGCAACAGAAGCGACCACGGAGGCTACCACAGCGCCTACCGAAAAAGCTGACACCTCCAGCAGTAACATGGTTTGGATCCCCACCAAGGGCGGCAAAAAGTATCACCGCAAATCCACCTGCAGCAATATGTCTGAACCGGATCATGTGACCATCGCCGAGGCGGAGCAGCTTGGCTTTACACCCTGCAAAAAATGTTATAAATAATGAGAGCCTCCGGCAATAAAGCCGGAGGCTCTTATTTTATTTACCCGGGCCGGCGGTATCGCTGCCGTCGCCGGTAAGGCCCAAACGAGCCGCTGCATCCTCACGCATTTTATACTTGAGGATCTTGCCGGCTGCATTCATGGGGAAGCTGTCCACAAACGCAATGTATTTGGGGACTTTGTGCCGTGCCATGCTTGCCTTGATATAATCGGTCATTTCCTCTACCGTCACACTGCCCGGCTCTTTCAGGATAATACATGCCATGATTTCCTCGCCGTACTTCTTGTCCGGCACACCGATAACCTGCACATCCTTGGTTTGGGGGTGGGTGTAGATAAATTCCTCGATTTCCTTGGGGTAGATATTCTCACCGCCGCGGATAATCATATCTTTCAATCTGCCGGTGATCCGGTAGTTACCTGCCTCGTCACGGCAAGCCAGGTCGCCGGAGTGGAGCCAACCTTCATCGTCGATGGTATCCTTGGTGGCTTGGGGCATTTTGTAGTAACCCTTCATAGTGTTGTAGCCCTTGGCACAGAACTCTCCATTGACACCGGGGCCAACTTCCTCGCCGGTCTCCGGGTCTACGATCTTACAGCGTACATGGGGGAACGCATAACCAACCGTATCGGTACGCACTTCCAAAGAATCCGTCCAGCTGCTCATGGTGTTGCCGGGAGCGCACTCGGTCTGTCCGTACACACTGACGATGCCGTACATGTTCATTTCGTCCGGTCTTGCCGCACGGCGCATCAACTCCGGCGGACAACCTGCGCCTGCCATAATGCCGGTACGCATATGACTGAAGTCTGTCTTGCGGTAGTCCGGATGATTGAACATAGCGATGAACATGGTGGGAACGCCGTTGAACACCGTGATTTTTTCCTGATTGATACAAGCCAAAGAGGACGTTGCGGAGAAATACGGCATGGGACACATGGTTGCGCCGTGGGTCATGGAAGAGGTCATGGACAAGGTCATGCCGAAGCAGTGGAACATGGGCACCTGGATCATCATCCGGTCTGCGGTAGACAGGCCCATGCGGTCGCCGATACATTTACCGTTGTTGACCACATTGTAGTGGGTCAGCATAACACCCTTGGGGAAGCCGGTAGTACCGGAGGTATACTGCATGTTGCACACATCGTCGGGACGGACAGCCGCCGCCATTCGTGCCACCTGCTCACGGCTTACCAGCTCGTAGCGCGCCATTGCCTCGTCAAAGGTCAGGCAGCCAGGCTGCTTAAAACCAACGGTAATCACATTGCGCAGGAACGGCAATTTCTTGCAGTGCAGCGGATCGCCGGGCTTTGTGTTTGCCATTTCCGGACACAACTCGTTGATGATTTGGGCATAGTTGGAGTCCAGACAAGAATCGATCATCACCAAGGTGTGGGTATCGGACTGGCGGAGCAAGTACTCTGCCTCGTGGATCTTATAGGCAGTATTCACCGTGACCAGCACTGCGCCGATTCTGGTAGTTGCCCAGAAAGTGATAAACCACGCAGGTACATTGGTCGCCCAAATCGCAACCTTAGAGCCGGGCTTTACGCCCAAGGACACCAATGCTCTTGCAAAACGATCCACATCCTCACGGAACTGGGCATAAGTGCGGGTATAATCCAAAGTGGTGTACTTAAAGCAATACTGATCCGGAAATTCGTCCGCCACCCGATCCAGCACCTGCGGGAAAGTCAGATTGATCAGCTCATCCTTTTTCCAGATGTACTGACCGGTGCCGTCATGGTTGGGATACAACTTCTTTCGCATGCCACGGGTGGAATGGAAACGGGACATATAGTTGACAAAATACGGAAAAATCACTTCCGGATCCTGCAGATCCTCCAGCCACTCCGGCTTCCACTCCAAAGAGATAAAGCCGTCATAGTTCACAGAGGACAACGCACGCATTACATCGTCAATGGGCATCGTACCCTCGCCGATGAGCTGATAAGCGCCGGTATCGTCGGAGTCACGCAAATGCACGTGGGCAACATAGGCGCCCAAGTTCTTGATGGTGGCATCGCCGCTTTCACCAAAGTCACGGTAGGGATGATGCACATCCCACAACGCTGCCAGATGATCACTGGCAAATCTGTCCAACAAGCTGCGCAGACGGGCAGTATCGGCATAAATGCCGCTGGTCTTGATCAGCAAGGAAACACCCATTTTCTCAGCCACAGGCAACAAAGCAGCGATTTTATCCTCTACCTCTGTCTCCCGATCCTGCAGCGCACACGCAACAACATAAGGCACTTGCGTATTATGCGCCACCTCGATCAAAGCCGTCAAAGTTTCCACCGCCTTGTCATCCGTAGACAAATCACAGGATGTATCAAAACAAGGAATCGTCAGTTTCTTTTCACGCAGCTGCCGCACGGTGGCTGCAGCTTGGTATTTGTGGAAGGGACCACCCTTTTCCAGCATAGGGTCAAACTTAGGCAGGTTGTACACCTCAACGCCGGAAAAGCCCATATCAACGGCAGTTTCCAGCATCTCTTCCCAAGTCAACCCCGGCCAGCCACGGGTTGAAAAGGAGATTTTCATGATTATGCCTCCTCGTAGAGTATCTTGTTCAGGGCAGACAAATATGCCTGAATACCAGCGCCCACAATATCGGTGGAAATACCTCTGCCGGAATAGACCTTACCGCCGGCACGGAGCTTAACAACCGTCTGACCCATTGCCTCACGGCCCTCGGTCACTGCCTGCAGCTGGAAATCGTCCAGCTCATAATGGCAATCGGTGATTTTCTCAATAGCAAGGAACGCTGCGTCAATAGAGCCGTCACCGATGTAAACGCCCTCCATAGGCTCACCGTTCTTCAAAAGCTTGATGTGAGCAGTTGCAGAAATGGTATTACCGGATGTAATCACATAAGTATCCAGCTTATAGGTTGCCGGTACCTGCATTGCCGCAGATGCTACAATGGCATCCAGCTCCTTTGCGCCCACTTTATCTTTCTTGGCGGCAATCTGCATAAATGCCTCGTATACCTTGGCTATATCCTCCTGGGACAGATCGTAACCAAGGGACTCCACAACTTTTGCCACCGCTGCGCTATCATCATGGGCAGTGAGGTAAATGTTTGAATCCTCTTCCTCTGCTACCGGCATCGCACCCTTATTCTTGCCGGATTGGCATACCCAGGTGATCTGATCCATAATACGGCTCAGCTGCGCCACACGGACACCGCAACTCACTTCCATGGCATCACCCTTGGCTGCCAAAACTCTTGCCACATTGGCAAGGTTTGCATTATCCAAGGGGTACGCTGCTGCCTTGACTTCACCAACGCCCTCACATACCGCAGCGATCACGCAGGCGTCCGCCATAGACAGTGCATTGGTGCAGGCTGCGCCAACTGTAGCCTCACAAATGGCTTCCGAGCTGAAAAACAGATTCTGCAGGAATCCGGCAAATTCTACCGGCAGCATAGTGCCTGCAGTATCGCAGACCGTAACGGTAGTTGCGCCGGCTGCAATGGCAGTTTCCAGCATCTTAACCAGGAACGACGGCTCTGCACGAGTGGCATCGTCAGCAATAAATTCCACATCTGCGCATACTGCCTTACAAGCAGCAACGGTCTTGCTCACTGCATCCAGCATTGCCTCAGGCTTTTTATGGAAAAGATATTCCATCTGCACGGAACTGGCAGGCGCACAGACCTGCAAGCGAGGCTTCTTTGCCTGCTGCAAAGCGTTCCATGTGGCAGCTACGCTCTCCTGGGTCATCTGTACCGGAACAGCAACAATACTTTCTGCAACTGCTGCGGCAACAGACTTGATCCGCAGGCTATCGATACGGGCATTTTCAATACCCTCCAGCTCGATCACATCCACACCCAGCTTATCCAGCAGCTTGGCAAGTTCAATTTTCTCCTTGAAGGACAGAGAAAAACCATCCCCTGCCTGCTTCATAGTTACATCGCTGATTCGGATCTTTTTCATGACAAATTCACTCCTTTGATTCTAAAGAAAAATCCCTGAGACCACTTGGGTCTCAGGGACGAATTTACACTCGCGGTACCACCCTGATTACCTCTCATAAGAGAGATCACTCTCGACCTCCAACAAGGTCCAGCCCATAACGGGGGCAACCGGATCTCACTACTGGTTTCCTTTCGCAAGACCGACTCGGGAATCAGATCACTCTATCCATCCACACCGGCTCGCACCAACCGCCGGCTCTCTGCAGTTTCCAAAAAGAGCAAGTTTTCCGTCTGCGTCTTTCACTTATTTGGATATATTAAACCACTTGTTCGCCATTTTGTCAATAGTCACAATGCAGTTTTTTGCAGATTGTACATTATATACAAAAAGAAAATGCGCAAAAACGAGAATCTTTGACAGAAAAACATTTGACTTTTCCTCATAGACATGTTACAATGCTTGCATATTGTAAAAGGCTATGACGAAGACGGTCCGGATTGCCGTGATCACAGAGAGTCAGCGGTTGGTGTAAGCTGACAGTTCGGTGCCACAAGACCCATCACTTCCGAGCCAAAGCGCTGAAGCGTATTGCCAGGTGCTTTCGTTTGCCCGCGTTAAGGGATAGCGCTTGTTAGAGCGTGAAGGTGGCAGTTATACTGCAATTTGAGTGGTACCGCGGGTTTGTAATGCTCGTCTCAAGAACAATGTTCTTGGGGCGTTTTTTTATTATTTACAGGAAAGGAGATCCACCATGACCAACGCTAATACCTCATCACAACTTATGGATATCGCAACTCGCATCCGAGGTATGCGAGAGATTTTGGGCTACAGCATGCAAAAGATGGCTGAGCAGACGGAGGTGACAGAAGAGATTTATCGTCAGTATGAATCCGGCACTATCGATCTGCCCTTTACATTCTTACATAAATGCGCCAAAGTCTTTGGCGTGGAGATCACTGTTTTATTGGAAGGTCATAGCGCAAAGCTTAGTGGCTATACCGTCACCCGTCGAGGCAAGGGTCTTGTAACTGCCAGCGAGGACGGCATCACCATTCAGGATATGCACCTATGTTCCGCAAGAAGCTGGCGACTCCCTACTGGGTCACCTATCAATATTCCCAGGAGCTGCAGGATAAGCCGATCCACACCACTACCCACGCCGGTCAGGAGTTTAACCTGGTAATCAAGGGCGCCATGCGGATCAAAGTGGGCGATCACGAGGAAGTTCTGCGTGAGGGCGACTCTATCTTCTACAAGTCCTCCACTCCCCACGGCATGATTGCCATCGAGGGCCAGGACTGCGTGTTCTTGTCTATGATCATGGCATCTGACACCACTGACAAGCCTCTGTACATCGGTCAGAGTCGTAAGGGCACTGCCCAGCAGAAGCTGCTGTGCAACAAATTCGTCACCGCACAGGAGGACGAAAACGGTGTATTCCAGGGCGCAACCTTCTCTGACACCGAGAGTTACAACTTTGCCTTTGACACTGTAGACGAGATCGCTAGACGGGAGCCGGAAAAGCTGGCTATGGTGCATGTGGCTAACGACATGACCGAGCGCCGCTTCACCTTTAAGGATTTTAAGGACGCCTCCTCTCAGAGCGCCAACTACTTCAAATCTCTGGGCATCAAGCGTGGCGACCGTGTTATGCTGGTTCTGAAGCGTCATTATCAGTTCTGGTATGCCATTCTGGGTCTGCACAAACTGGGCGCTATTGCGATCCCCGCTACCAACCAACTGATGGAGCATGACTTTGTATACCGCTTCCAGGCTGCAGATGTCAGCGCCGTTATCTGTACCGCCGATGGAAACACCGCTGAGCAGATCGAACTGGCAGAAAAGTCTGCCGGCATGAGTCTGACCAAGGTGTTGGTTGGCGGTGACCGGGAGGGCTGGCACAACTACAATGAGGAATACAAGCTGTTCAGCCGCCGTTATGAGCGTACCGAGGATGCACCCAGCGGCAGTGATCCTATGCTGATGCTGTTCACCTCCGGTACTACCGGCTATCCCAAGATGGCAACCCATTCTTATAAGTATGCCTTGGGCCACTATGTCACCGCAAAATACTGGCATTTATGCGAGCGTGACGGTCTGCACTTTACCATTTCTGAAACCGGTTGGGGCAAGGCTCTGTGGGGCAAGCTCTACGGTCAGTGGCTGTGCGAAGGCGCTGTATTTACCTATGACTTCGACCGCTTTGATGCAGAGAAAATTCTGCCTATGTTTGCCAAGTATGGCATAACCACCTTCTGTGCGCCGCCCACCATGTACCGTATGCTGATCAAGCAGGATCTAAGTGGCTACGACCTGTCCTCTATCCATCACGCTACCACAGCCGGCGAGGCACTGAACCCCGAGGTATTCTATCAATTCGAAAAAGCTACCCGTCTGCGGATCCACGAAGGCTTCGGCCAGACGGAAATGACCCTGGGCATCGCCAACCTCTATGGCTCTGCCATCAAGCCCGGCGCAATGGGCAAGCCTGTTCCCGGCTACGGTATCGACATTGTGGATGCAGACGGCAACCCCGTGGAAGACGGTGTTAACGGTGAGACCGTCATCCGCACCGATCCCGCTCCCACCTGCGGAGTGTTCCTGGGCTACTACGGCAACGAGGAGCTCACCCGGGAAGCCTGGCACGACGGCATGTATC
>JAZRQK010000053.1:0-18579 GCA_045649665.1 Faecousia sp.
CTGACCGGTCAGCGTGTAGATCGCATCTTCAGTACCATTCAGGAAGTGTACAAGCAGAACACAAGCCGTATTACCACCGGCGCTTTGAACAGTGTATTGGCAGATGCTACGGCCCGTGTACAGCCGCCTTCTGACAAGGGACGCCGACTGAAGATCTATTATATGACCCAGGCAGGCACAAACCCGCCTCATTTCGTAATATTCTGTAATGATGCACGACTGTTCCACTTCTCTTACCAACGGTATCTGGAAAACCAAATTCGTGAAGTTTTTGGCCTGAAGGGAACACCCATTCGCATTACGATCCGGCAGAAGGGTGATAAGGAGGAATAAGTATGTGGCTCAAGCTTATTCTTTCTGTGGTTCTCGGTTATTTACTGGGCAATGTGAATGGCGCAATTTGCGCATCCAGACTCCGTGGCGATGATGTTCGTTCCCACGGCAGCGGAAATGCGGGGTTGACCAATTTTATTCGCAGTTATGGTGCCAACCACGCATTGTTGGTTATCCTGATTGATGCAGGTAAAGGCATTTTGGCAACTTTGCTTGGTGGATTCTTACTGAAAAACGATCTGGGATTTATGCCTGGTGCAGCGCTGGGTGCAACTGCTGTTATGCTTGGTCATATGCTACCTGTATTTTACGGTTTCAGAGGGGGCAAGGGCATCCTGACAGGACTGTTTGTGGCAATAGTACTGGACTGGCGTGTAGCGCTGCTGATTCTGACAGTTTTTGCTGTTGTTTATTTTTCCACCCGGTATGTGTCACTTTCCTCTGTGTTGGCTGCGACAGCATTTGGTTTGGCATTCATACTGTTCCACCGCAATGATTTGATTGTGATGCTGTGTGGCATTCTTATGGGCGCAATGTCCATTTTTATGCACAGATCCAATATTGCCCGCCTGATTAAGGGCGAGGAGACAAAAACCGATCTTTTTAAGAAGAAATAAAAATTGTGCGTTTGCAAGCAAAATGCAAACGCACATCTTTTTTTGGATAAAGACAAACAAAAGACGCCACCGCATTTGCAGTGGCGTAATTGGTTGCGAGAAAAATCAGACAGCCCGCTCAACCTTGTTAGAACGGAGGCATCTGGTACAAGCGTACACATGGCACGGAGTACCGTTCACAATGGCCTTGACCCGCTTAACATTGGGCTTCCAGGTTCTGTTGGAACGTCTGTGGGAGTGGGAGACCTTAATACCAAAGGTAACGCCCTTGCCACAATAATCACACTTCGCCATTCACTGCACCTCCTATCCGAAATAATACAAAATAAACTTCGTCCAAACGGACGCTAGGATATAATAGCAGAGTTTTCTGAAAAAAGCAAGTGTTTTTTTGGAAAAATTTTAGTTTTTTGAAAATATTGTTGATATTCGCTGCTGTTGCCGATATAATGAAACCAAACAATCCGATTTGAACGGGGTGAGGCACTATGCAGGATGTACACAGCGTTGCGTTAAGCACATTGGTAAATGAATTTCATTTGGAGATTATTTACGCATCTACCGACTATGACAAGATCCGTGTGACGGTCATGGACGTGGCAAGACCCGGTCTGCAGTTGGCTGGTTATTATGACCATTTTGAGCCTATGCGTTTGCAGGTCATGGGCAATATGGAGACAAGCTATCTGCAAAAGCTGACGCAGGAGGAACGTGCGGTTACATTTGACCTGCTGTTCTCCTTTAAGTTCCCGGCGCTGCTGATCGCACAAGGTCTGCAGCCGGATGCGCAGTGTCTGGAAATGGCGAAAAAGCATAATATCACCCTGCTGCGGAGCAAGAAAACGACCAGTGCCATCGTTACTGACCTGATCACCTACCTGAAGTCCGCCCTTGCGCCCTCCATTACCCGTCACGGTGTCTTGATGGAAGTCTACGGCGAAGGTGTTTTGCTGCTGGGTGAGAGCGGTATCGGTAAAAGCGAGGCGGCCATCGAGCTGCTCAAGCGCGGTCACAGATTGATTGCGGACGATGCGGTGGAGATTCGTAAGATCTCGGAAAATGTGCTGATGGGCAATGCCCCGGCGCTGATCCGCAACTATGTGGAACTGCGTGGCATCGGCATTATCAACGTGGCGAAGCTTTTCGGTATGGGCGCAGTCAAGGCGGAAAATGCAGTTGACCTGGTGGTCAATATCGTACCTTGGGATCAGCAGAAGGTATATGACCGTCTGGGCTTGGAGGATCAGCATATGGAGCTTTTGGGCGTGCAGATTCCTATGAACACCATTCCTATCACCCCCGGCAGAAATCTGGCGGTGATCGTGGAAGTGGCGGCTATGAACAACCGTCAGCGGAAAATGGGTTATAATGCCGCTCAGGAGTTTACAGAGCAGATGAATGCCCATTTTGCCCAGACCCAGGAAGGAAACCTGTAATGAAGGAATTTACCATCGGCGCAAACGACGCAGGTCAGCGGCTGGATCGTTTTTTGGCGAAGGCTGTGCCGCTGCTGCCGGCGTCCCTGGCGCAGAAATATATCCGCATCAAGCGGATCAAGCGCAACGGCGCAAGAGTGGAGCGGGACACCCGGCTGGAGACCGGCGACGTACTGCAGCTTTATATCAACGACGAGTTTTTTGACAAGCCACGGGAGGATAATGCCTATCTGACGGTGGCAACACCGAAACTGAATATCGTCTATGAGGACGAGAATATTCTGTTGGTGGACAAGCGTCCCGGCTTGGCGGTTCATCCCCATGACGGCGCAGAGTACGGCAGAACACTGATCGACCATATCCAGGCGTATCTTTACCAAAAGCGGGAATGGTCGCCCCGTGGTGAGAATGCCTTTACTCCGGCGCTTTGCAACCGGATCGACCGCAATACCGGCGGTATTGTGATTGCCGCAAAAACCGCAGAGGCGCTGCGTGTGATGAATCAAAAGATCAAAGACCGGGAGCTGGATAAGCGGTATCTTGCCATCGTGGAAGGCACACCCAAGCCGGCAAAGGGCAGCCTGAAAGGTTACCTTTTCAAAGATGCCAAGAAAAATAAGGTGTTCGTCACCGATACACCTCAGACCGGCGCAAAATCCTGCCAGACCAACTATGTGGTATTGCAGAGTAAGGGCGGTCTTTCCTTGGTGGAGTGTGAGCTGATCACCGGCCGTACCCATCAGATCCGCGCCCAATTTGCCCATGCCGGTCATCCGCTGTTGGGCGACGGCAAGTATGGCAAGCTGGACAAGCGCTTTGACCGAAAGATCCAGGCGCTGTATTCTTATAAGCTGACATTCTGTTTTACCACAGATGCCGGCAATTTGGAGAATCTGAACTCAAAGACGTTCCGGGTCACCGATGTGGACTTTGTAAAAGAATATTTCCCCGATGCAAAAATATAAGGGAGCAGTTTTCGACTGCTCCCTTATTTTATTACTTCTGTAATTGTGCCGCCGCCGATGACCTTGTCGCCGTCATATAAGACAACCGCTTGTCCGGTGGTGATGGCTCTCTGCGGTTGGGCAAATTCCACCCGGGCAAATCCGTCTGCTTCCGGATAGACAGTGGCAGGCTGCTCCGTGTGGCGGTAGCGTACCTTTGCCATGACCTGAATCGGCTGGCTCAGTTCCCCGAATGCGATCCAGTTCCAGCTGTTGGCCCGCAATGTGGTGTGGAACAGATCTTCGTTGGTGCCGAGAGTCACGGTGTTGGCATCCATATCCTTAGCGCACACATATACCGGCTCGCCCAAGGCGATACCCAAACCTTTGCGCTGACCGATGGTATAACCAACGGCGCCAGCATGCTTGCCCACCGTTTTTCCGGTTTTATCCAGATAATCGCCGGCGGGGTATTCCTTGCCGCTGTAGCGCTCCATAAACGCTTTGTAATCCCCGTCGGGAATAAAGCAGATGTCCTGGCTATCCCGTTTGTTGGCATTGGAAAAACCTTGCTGGGCGGCGATCTGCCGGGTTTCCTCTTTTGTCAGTGCGCCAAGGGGGAAGTGGACATGCGAAAGCTGATCCTGGGTCAAACAAGCAAGAAAATAGCTTTGATCCTTACTTTTATCTGCCGCCCGGTACAATAAATATCGCCCGCTGTCCGGATCTTGCCGCACCTGGGCATAATGCCCGGTGGCGATGCTTTCATAACCCAACTGTCTGGCTTTTTCCAGGAAAATATCAAATTTCAGGTGGCGATTGCATTGAATGCAGGGGTTGGGTGTGCCGCCTTGCTCATAGCAGCGGATAAACGGCTCGACCACAAATCGGTCAAAATCCTCACGGCAGTCTAATACATGAAAGGGCATACCCAGCTTGCTGGACACGCTGCGTGCATCGGTGGGATCATGGTCGCTGCACAGCAGCATCATGCCGCCGGCGCAGTCAAAGCCTGATTCTTGCATCAGATATGCAGTTACGGAACTATCCACACCGCCGCTCATGGCGATCAAAACATTTTGCTTTGCCATCGGTATGCTCCTTTCTGTCAGTTTGATTAGATTTTATCACAGTGCTCCGACAAAAGCAATTCCAATTATCTATTCCCGGATTTGGCATATATGGATAATTATGGCAAAATAACCAAACATTCATACCGCTCAAATAGTAACAAAGTGTAATTTTTAAGGGGTGAGGGGGTTGAAATGGAGTTGGGGTTTTGCTATAATGTGGGGGAACGAAACAAGAAAGGAGTGTTTGTTTGTACAAGAGAATTATCAGTCTTGCATTGACTGTATTTATGTTATTTGGCGCTATGTCGGTGTGCGTATCTGCTGATTCCGGATTGTCTTTCAGCGATGAAGGCATGCGGATTCTGAAGGCAGAGGAAGGCTTCAGCAGCAAGCCCTACTGGGATTATGCCCAGTGGACGGTTGGCTACGGCACCAAGTGTCCCGACGATAAGCTGGAATATTACAAAGAGCATGGCATTACGGAGAATGAGGCGGAAGAGCTGCTTCGTACATACGTAGACCGATTTGATGCAGAATTGGAAAAGTTCATCGCCAAGACCGGTATCAAGCTGAATCAAAATCAGTTTGATGCACTGCTGCTGTTTTCCTACAACTGCGGCTCTGCCTGGACTTATGACAGCAAGGGTGGTCTGTATAATGCGATTATCAGCGGCGCTACCGGCAACCGGTTGATCGATGCGTTCAGCCGTTGGTGTAACGCAGGTGGTCAGATCAAGACCTTTTTGCTGCGCCGTCGATTGAGCGAGGCCAATATGTATCTGAACGGCGTGTATTCCCAGACGCCCCCGGATAACTACGGTTATACGCTGTACGATCCCTGCGGCGGCACGGTCAGTCCCAATGTGCAGGGTTATGACACGGCGCTGACTGCTGAGATCAATCCTACCCCTATCTATGAGGGCTATACCTTTGACGGCTGGTACACCGCCAGCGTGGGCGGTCAGAAAGTCACAAAGCTGGATGCATCCACTAAAAATATTCGGCTGTATGCCCACTGGACCGATGGCGAGGGAAAAGACCCTGCCCAGGATGAATCCAATGGTGTGAAAGTTACGGTGACTGCCAATGGTGTCAATGTGCGAAAAGGTCCGGGTACGGACTATAGTGTGGTCAGTTTTGCCAATACCGGCGATCAGCTTGTGATTACAGAAACTGCCGAGGGCAGTGGCTATACATGGGGTAAATTCCATGGCGGCTGGATCTGCCTGAAATACACTAACTACGATGCGGTTGCACCGGAGGAAACCCCAGAGGAAACCCCGGAGGAAACCCCGGAGGAAACCCCGGAGCAAACACCTGCCGAGCCGGCTACCCGTATGGGTACGGTGAAGGTCAGTGATGTTCTCCGTGTCCGCAGCGGTCCCAGCACCGGATATGATGTTGTGGATTATCTGAAAAACGGCGCTCGTGTGGAGATTCTGGAGGAAAAGATTGTCGGCACAATGATTTGGGGTAAGATCTCCAACGGCTGGATCAGTTTGGATTATGTGGAACTGGATCCGCTTCCGGAGCCGGAACCCGAACCGGAGCCTGAGCCGGAACCGGAACCTGAGCCCGAACCGGAGCCGGAGCCGGAAGCACCGGTTGTGCCCCAAACCACAGTGACCGGCACGGTCAAGGTCAATGACATTCTCCGTGTCCGCAGTGGCCCCAGCACTTCCAGCAGTGTGGTGGCATATCTGAAGCCTAATGAAAAAGTGACCATTACGGAGCAGACTACCTCCGGTTCTATGACTTGGGGTAAGATCGCCAGCGGCTGGATCAGCATGGATTATGTGGTGCTGGATAAGACGGAATCCACCCAGACTACCGTTACCGGTACAGTCAAGGTCAGCGACCTGCTCCGTGTCCGCAGTGGCCCGGGTACATCTTATGCCATTGCCGGCTACCTTTCTCCCAATGAGAAAGTGACCATTACCGAGCAGAAGTCTGTGGGCGGAACGACCTGGGGCAAGACTGCCAAGGGTTGGATCAGCATGGATTATGTGGTACTGGATGGCGGTTCTGCCACACCTCAGACCAAGACCGTTACCGCTGATTGCCTCCGTGTCCGCAGTGGCGCAGGCACATCCTACAAGATCGTCGGCTACCTTTACGAAGGTGCGAAAGTGCAAATTTTGGAAACTACCAAGGTTGGCGGCGCAACTTGGGGCAAGACCTCCAAGGGCTGGATCAGCATGGACTATGTAAAATAAAAGAAATGACCTGTTGCGGTTTCGCAACAGGTCTTTTTTTATCCTAGAAAAAAGTCCATAGCCAGCATCAGACAGAAGCCTGCCAGCAGGGAATAGGTGACACCCCGGGCATCCTCGTGATGGGTTTCCGGAATCATCTCGTCGCTGATCACATACAGCATCGTACCGCCGGCAAATGCCAGAGCAAAGGGCAAAATCGCAGCGGAAAGGCTGACGGCAAAGAAGCCAAGCAGCGTTCCCAGCACTTCCACAGCGCCGGTGGCAAGGGCGCACAGAAATGTGCGTTTCGGGCTCATACCGGCAGCCAGCATAGGTGCGATGATCACCATGCCCTCCGGGATGTTCTGCAAAGCGATACCCATGGCGTTGGTAAAGGCTTGGGCGGTGTTGCCGCTGCCAAAACCCACACCGGCGGCGATGCCTTCCGGCAGGTTGTGGATGCCGATGGCAAGCACGAACAGCAATACCTTATTCAGCTTTTGCGCACCCTCCGGGTGCAGCTCCTGCTCCACACCGGCAAGCCGGTGCAAATGGGGTACGATCTTGTCCAGAATGTTCAGAAAGAATGCGCCGCAAAAGATACCGGCGATGGTGGTCAGCAGGGGAAATGAGCCACCGTATTCCATAGACGGCAGGATCAGACCCACCACCGCAGCGCAAAGCATCACACCGGCGGCAAATGCCAATACGATGTCGCTGAATTTATGTGAGATTTTCTTAAATACAAAGCCCAGAACCGAGCCGAAAACCGTAGCGCTGCCTACGCCAAGAGCGGTAAGCAAAACCATTTTCATAGCATCATCTCCTTGTTATCATTATATTGGCAGCGGCAGTATTTGTCAAACCGAAAAACTTGCTTGAAAGTGCTTTGCGGGACTTGCTTTTTTTGGCATTTATGGGTATAATAAATTGATTTAATATAACTATAAAAATACAAGAGGTTATGCCGTGTATCTGAAAAGTTTGGAAGTGCAGGGATTCAAGTCTTTCCCTGACAAAACGCTGATCCGCTTCGGCGACGATATTACTGCGATCGTCGGCCCTAACGGTTCAGGCAAATCGAATATTTCCGACGCTATTTTGTGGGTCATGGGTGAGCAAAGCACCAAGACTCTGCGTGGCGCAAAAATGGAGGACGTGATCTTCGGCGGTACGCAGAAGCGCTCTGCCGTTGGCTTTGCCGAGGCGACGCTGACGCTGGATAATACCGACCGTGCGCTGCCCTATGATGCGGATGAGGTGATGGTCACCCGTCGGTACTACCGCAGCGGCGACAGTGAGTATTACATCAACCGTCAGACCTCCCGTCTGCGTGACATCCACGAGATGTTCATGGACACCGGTCTGGGCAGAGAGGGTTACTCCAATATCGGTCAGGGCAGAATCGACGAGATCTTGTCCCTGAAAAGCGCCGACCGCCGTGAGATCTTTGAGGAGGCGGCAGGTATTTCCAAGTATCGCCACCGCAAGGAGGAGACCGAGCGCAAGCTGGCGCATACTGAGGACAACCTGCTCCGTATCGGCGATAAGGTCTCTGAACTGGAATTACAACTTGAGCCTTTGAAAGTGCAGTCTGAAAAGGCTAAGAAATATCTGGAGCTGAAGGACGAACTGCAGGGTGTGGAAGTGGCTGTTTGGCTGGACACCCTGGACAAGCTCTCCGCAGCTGCCAAGAAGGCGGAGGAGGATTATGCCTCTGCATCCTTTGTGCTGCAGCAAGCCCATGAGGATCTGGACAAGCTGTACCGTCAGTCTGAGCAGATGAATGAGGATCTGCGTGTGAAGGACGGTCAGCTGGAGGATATTCGTGTGCAGGTCAGCCTGATGGAAGCTACCCACCAGCAGATGGAGGGTCAGATGGCTGTTCTGCAGGGTAATGTTCGCAACAACGAGGAGAATATCCAGCGCATCGAGGAGGAACTGCAAGGTCAGCAGGATCGCAGCGGCGGTGTGTCTGCCCAGCTGGAGCAGGCAAAGACCCGTGTGGCAGAGATCGATGGTGAGCTTGCCGAAAAGCGGCAGGCACTGGATAAGCTGCAGCAGGAACTGACGGCGATGACCGCCAGCGCCCAGGGTATTCAGAAGCAGTTTTTGGAACTGCGTGCTGAGGAAAGCACCCTGACAGCAGATATTGCCGGCGCAGAGGCGGACATTCGTGGCTTGGAAGAAAGCCTTGCTGAAAACGCTGAGCGTATGACCCAGCTGCAGCAGGATCTGGAGGCAGGCAACGCCCGTCAGAGCGAGGCGCAAACGGGCTTGGACGATTGCCGCAAGGAACTGAAAAAGGCGCAGGATGAAGTCACTGCCGCCAATAATACCATTTCCGGTTATGAACTGCGTCTTAGCAACCGTGCCAAGCGCCGGGATGAACTGAGCCAGCAGGTGCGTGATCTGACCGCTAAGCTGGACAGTGTATCTGCAAAGGTAAAAGTGTTCCGTGCTATGGAGCGTGACTTTGAAAGTTATCAGAAATCCGTCCGTATGGTCATGCAGGAGTCCCAGCGTGGCGCACTGCGCAATATCCACGGACCGGTATCTATGCTGATTCGTGCAGCGGAGGAATACACCGTTGCCATTGAGATCGCTTTGGGCGGCGCAATGCAGCAGGTGGTGGTGGATACCGAATCCGATGCCAAGGCTGCCATCTCCTATCTGAAGCGTACCGGTGGCGGTCGTGCCACATTCCTACCCATCGCTGTGATCAAGGGCAGAGAGCTCAACGAAAAAGGTCTTGAAAAGTGCCGTGGCTTCGTGGGTATTGCATCCACGTTGGTCAAAACCGATAAGCGCTATCAGGGCATTGTGGACAATCTGCTGGGCAGAATCGTGATCGTTGAGGATATCGACTGCGCCATCGCCATGGCAAAGCAGTATCAGAATCGCCTGAAAATCGTCACTCTGGACGGTCAGGTTGTCAATCCCGGCGGCTCTATGACCGGCGGCTCTGTGAATAAGGAAGCCGGTATTTTGAGTCGTGCTAACGAGTTGGAAAAGCTCACTGCCCAGGAAAAGGATTTGGAGGGTAAGCTGCGTTCTTCCGAGGAGGAATTACAGGAGGCACAGCGTGCAGTGGATCAGGTGGAATTCCAGATGACTGCCGCCAAGGATCAGCTGCGTGAAGCAGAGGATCAGGTGTTGCGTCTGCAAGGTCAGGAAAAGCAACACGAGATCATGGTGCAGGCTATCGTGGAAGCGATGGCATCTGCCCGCCGTGAAAAGGATGCGCTGGACAATCGTGAGCGCAATGACCGTGAGCGGTTCGGCGCCCATCAGGCAAAGATCCGTGTGTTTACTACCCAGTTGGAAAAGACCCGGGCGCAGATCACTGCGCTGGAGGGCAGTCAGGAGGAATCCTCTCTGGCTATGACCCGGATCGGCGAGGATATGACTGCGCTGAAAACCGAGGAAGCAGCACTGGCAGCGGAGAAAAATACTGCCCTGAACCATATTGCCGACCTGCAGGCACTGCAGGGCGATATGGAGGGCGACCGTACCAAGAAGCTGGCGCTGATCGATGCCATCCGGGCGGATATCCACCGTCTGCAGGCAGAGATCAAGGATCTGGAGCAGCGGCAGCTGGATACGGACAACCAGACCGCCGAAAAGCGTAAGGCGATGGAAAATGCCTTGTCCCAGCGTGCGGAAACCGAGGCTGCCCGTACCCGTTCCGAGCGTGACGCGCAGGAAAAGAATAAGGATATTCTCAACATGGAGCGTGCCTGCGCTTTGTTGGAGCAGAAAAAGCTGACTACCTCCATGGAGGAAAAGCAGATCATCGACAAGCTGTGGGATTCCTACGAGCTGACTCCCGGCACTGCGCCGGAAAAGCGTGGCGAGATCGAATCCGTGGCTGCGGGCAACCGCCGGATCAGCGAACTCAAGCGCAAGATCTCCGGTTTGGGAACACCCAACTTGGGCGCAATCGAGGAGTATGCTCGTGTGAACGAGCGGTATTCCTACTTGGTGACCCAGCGTGACGATGTACTGACCTCCAAGCGTGAGCTGGAGGGCATTATCCGGGATATTACCCAGGAGATGACCACCATTTTTGTCACCGAGTTCCAAAAAATCGACCACCACTTTGGTGTGGTATTTGAGGAGATGTTCGGCGGCGGTAAGGGTCAGTTGATTCTGGAGGATCCGGAGGAGCCGCTGACCTGCGGCATCGAGATCCGTGTCCAGCCTCCCGGAAAGCAGGTCAAGACCATCACCTTGCTCTCCGGCGGCGAAAAGGCATTCGTGGCAACGGCATTGTACTTTGCAATTCTGAAAGTCCGTCCCACACCGTTCTGTCTGCTGGACGAGATCGATGCGGCGCTGGACGACCGGAACGTGGAGCGATTTGCAAACTACCTGCGGAATCTGAGTACCAATACCCAGTTTATCGTCATCACTCACCGTCGTGGTACTATGGAAGCTTCCGATGTGCTGTACGGTGTTACCATGCAGGAGCAGGGTGTTTCCAAGCTGCTGCGGCTGGATCTGAATCAGATGGAACAGCAGCTGGGCATTGTGGAATAAGGAGTTTACATGGGATTTTTCGATAAGATCAAGGCGGGGCTTTCCAAGACCCGGGAGGCCATCGGCAATACAGTGGGCAGTGTTTTCTCCGGTTTCAGTGAGATCGACGACGATTTCTACGACGAGCTGGAGGAGGCATTGATCCTTGCGGATCTGGGTGTGGAAACCTCTGTCAAGGCGGTGGAGCGTCTGCGCAAAACGATCCGGGAAAACCACATCAAGACCACCGAGGAAGCCAAAAGCGCCTTGAAAGCCATTTTGGTGGACATGCTCAGTGTGGGCAGTACGGAATTGCCCCTGAACACCAAGCCGGCAGTGGTGTTGGTGATCGGTGTGAACGGTGTGGGTAAAACTACCACCATCGGCAAGCTTGCCACCCAGCTGACCAAGCAGGGCAAAAACGTGCTTTTGGTGGCAGCGGATACATTCCGCGCGGCGGCGGCTGACCAGCTTTCTATCTGGGCGGAGCGCTCCGGCGCAGGCATTGTCCGTCAGCAGGAGGGCGCTGACCCGGCATCGGTTGTGTATGACGGTATTCAGGCTGCCCGGGCAAGAAATGTGGATGTGATTTTGGTGGATACCGCCGGCCGTTTGCATAATAAGCAAAACCTGATGAACGAGCTGAATAAGATCAGCCGTATCGTGGAACGGGAATTGCCGGACTGCGATAAGGAAGTGCTGCTGGTGCTGGACGGCACCACCGGTCAAAACGGTCTGATCCAGGCAAAGCAATTCAAAGAGATCGCCGGTGTAACGGCTATGGCGCTGACCAAGCTGGACGGCACTGCCAAGGGCGGTATCGTCATCGCCGTGGCAGACAGCCTGCAGATCCCGGTGAAGTTTGTGGGCGTGGGCGAGCAGGCAGATGATCTGATGCCGTTCCAGGCGGTAGAATTTGTGGAGGCGCTACTGTAATGAGAGTTGTGCTTGCAAGTAAAAATCAGCACAAGCTGGAGGAGATCAGCAAGATCACCGAGAAATTCGGTATCGAGCTGGTGCTGCAATCTCAGCTGGGTGTGGATATCGATGTGGAGGAAACCGGCACCACCTTTGAGGAGAATTCTCTTTTGAAGGCGGAGGCGGTGATGAAAGCCACCGGATTGCCAGCCTTGGCAGACGATCCCGGTATTGCGGTGGATGCCCTGAACGGCGAGCCGGGCATTTACTCTGCCCGTTACGGCTTTGACGAAAGCTTGGACGACTGGGGCAGACTGGAACTGCTGCTGAAAAATACGGAGCATGTTCCCGACGGTCAGCGGCAGGCGCAGTTCGTGTGCGTTATCAGCTTTGTGACCCCGGCAGGAGAAGTGATTCAGGCACGGGGTGAGATCCACGGCGAGCTGACCCGTGCGCCGGCAGGGGAGAATGGATTTGGTTATGACCCCATTTTCTACTATCCGCCCTTGGGCAAGACCACGGCGGAGCTTTCCCCGGAGGAGAAAAATGAAGTTTCCCACCGGGCAAATGCGCTGAAATTGTTTTATGAGAAAATGAAGGAGGCAGGCTATGCTGACAAGTAAGGAAAGAGCAGAGCTGCGAGCCCAGGCAAATACCCTGGAAACCACCCTGATGGTGGGCAAGGGCGGTGTGACCGAGGCGGTGATCGCCGAGGCAGACAACCAGCTGACCACCCGGGAGCTGGTAAAGGGCAAGGTGCTGGAGGGCGCAATGATGACCCCTCGTGAGGTCTGTGATGAGATTTGTGAAGCCACCGGCGCTGACGGTGTTGCCGTGATCGGCACAAAGTTTGTGATCTACCGTTACAGTGAAAAGATGCAGCAGCAGCGCAACGAAACCGGCAGAGCAAAGAAAAAGGCGATTTCCGTTGCTAAGTCCAACCCGGTGCGTAAGGGTGCGCAGGCTCGCCGTCAGGCGGCAAGAAAAGTCCGTGAGCAGCGTAACGAATATTTCCGCCAGCAGGCCATTGAAAAGGCAATCGAGCGGGACAGAGAGCGTCAGCTCCGGGAAAAGAATAACTAATAAGGGGGATCAGTATGAAGCGGATCGGCATTTACGGCGGCACATTCAACCCACCTCATGTGGGTCATATCCGTGCGGCGCAGTATGCGCTTTCGTTGGGTCTTGATGCGCTTCTTGTGATCCCGTCCTGCGTTGCGCCCCATAAGGATATACCCGAGGGTTCTCCTATGCCCCAGCAGCGTCTGCAAATGCTGCAGCTTGGTTTTGCGGATATGGACAAAATCCAAATTTCCGATTTGGAGCTGCAGCGTGGCGGCGCCAGCTACACCTATGAAACGGTGGCACAGGTCAAAAAGCAGTATCCGGATGCAGAAATTATTTTCTTTATGGGAACGGATATGTTTCTTTCGTTCCACACGTGGAAAAACCCGGGGCAGATCATAGAAAATGCCTCCTTGGGTGTGTTCTACCGGGGTCAGAAAGACGAGCAGGCGGCGGTTGCCAAGCAAAAGCAGTTCCTGACAGAAAAGGGCGCAAAGGTGTATCTGGTGGAAAATCCGGTGACGGAGATCTCCTCCACCGATCTGCGGCGGCTTCTGACATTGCGGTGCGCAGAGGAATTTCTTCTGCCGGAAGTTGCAGACTATATTCGTCAAAATCGTCTTTACGGAACAGACAGACCTATGATCGGTCTTTCCTTGGCGGAATTGGAAAAGACGGTTTGCAGTCTGCTTAAGCCCAGCCGTGTGGAGCATGTGCTTGGTTGCCGGGATACGGCAGTGGAGCTTGCCAAACACTGGGGCGCAGATGTGACAGATGCCGCACGGGCGGCGCTGCTGCACGACATCACCAAGGCGCTGGACGGTCCGCTGCAATTGACTTTGTGCAATGCCTATGGTATAATTTTGGATAATTTTTCCGCCCAGAATCCCAAGACGATCCATGCGCTTACCGGTTCGATTGTGGCGCAGCGGATCTTTGGGGAAAATGAGGCTGTGGTAAAGGCAATCGCCAGTCACACCACCGGCAAAGCGGATATGAATACGCTTGAAAAGATCATTTATGTGGCAGACTATATGGAGCCGAACCGGGATTTCCCCGGTGTGGAAGCGCTCCGTGAACTTGCCTATGCAGATCTGGACGGCGCACTGAAAAAAGGATTGGAAATGACACTGGACATGCTGCGCAGGCAGGGTAAGGAAATCTCCTGCGAATCGCTGGAAGCGCTGGCATTTCTGGAAACAACAAATAAGAAGGATTGATGGTATGTTAACTGCAAAAGAAGTCGCTTATGAGGTTACCAAGGCCCTTGACGATAAGAAGGGCGTGGATATCAAACTGCTGAAAATCGATCAGGTGTCCAGCCTTGCGGATTATTTCATTATCTGCACCGGCACATCCAACACCCATGTTAAGACCCTTTGCGATTACGCAGAGTACACCTTTGAACAGCTGGGCGAGCCTATGCTGGGCAGAGAGGGTCACCGTGGCAATTCCTGGGAGCTGCTGGACTTCGGCAGCGTGGTCGTCCATGTGTTTACCGACGAGGCAAGAGAATTTTATTCACTGGAACGGCTTTGGGCGGATGCGGAGCAGATCGACCTGAGTCAGATCATTATCCCCGAATAAGAAAAGAGGTTGGGTTTCTATGAATTACGAGTATTCCGCTATTGAGAAAAAATGGCAGAAATATTGGGCGGAAAACGAGACATTCAAAACAGATGTCTGGGATTTCTCCAAGCCGAAATATTATGTGCTGGATATGTTCCCGTACCCCTCCGGTGTGGGTCTGCACGCAGGTCACCCGGAAGGCTATACCGCTACGGACATCATGTCCCGTATGAAGCGCATGCAGGGCTTCAACGTGCTGCACCCCATGGGTTACGACTCTTTTGGTCTGCCTGCGGAGCAGTATGCGGTTGATACCGGCAACCATCCCAACGGCTTTACCCAAAAGAATATTGAAACTCTTTCCGGTCAGCTGAAAGAGCTGGGCTTTGACTATGAGTGGTCCAAGGTACTGGCTACCTCTGACCCGGACTTCTATAAGTGGACACAGTGGATCTTCAAAAAGCTCTACGAGGAAGGCTATGCCAAGCGCATCGAAATGCCCGTGAACTGGTGTGAGGAATTGGGCACTGTGCTGGCAAACGATGAAGTCATCGACGGCAAGTCCGAGCGTGGCGGTTTCCCCGTTGTGAAAAAGATGATGATGCAGTGGGTCATCGACCAGCCTGCCTTTGCTGAAAAGCTGCTGGAGGGTCTGGAGGAGATCGATTGGCCCGAATCCACCAAGGAGATCCAGCGCAACTGGATCGGCAAATCCACCGGTGTTGAGGTGGACTTTAAGCTGGTGGGCGGCGGTGAGTTCTCCATCTATACCACCTGTATTGAAACTATTTACGGTATCACCTTTATGGTGCTTGCTCCCGACGGCAAGATCGTGCAGTCTTTGATGGATCGCATTGAGAACAAAGACGAAGTGCAGGCTTACATCAAGGCAGCGGCTGCCAAGAGCGAGATCGACCGTACCGATGCCACCAAGACCAAGACCGGCTGCCCCCTGAAGGGCATCTATGCCATCAACCCGGTCAACGGCAAGGAAGTTCCCGTATTTATCGGCGACTTCGTGCTGGGCAACTACGGTACCGGCGCAGTTATGGCAGTTCCCAGCCACGATCAGCGCGACTTTGAGTACGCTGTGGCGCATAAGATTCCCATGGTGCAGGTCATCGAGGGTCGTGATGTGTCTGAGTGTGCTTTTGAAAAGCAGGATTACCTGGGCAAGGGCTGCAAGCTGATCAATTCTGAGGAATTTACCGGTTTGACTGTGGAGGAGGCAAAGGAAGCCATCACCTGCAAGCTGGAAAAGGCCGGCGTTGCCCGCCGGAAAGTGAACTACCACTTCCGTGAGTGGATCTTTGCCCGTCAGCGTTACTGGGGCGAGCCCGTTCCCTGCGTGTACACCGACGACGGCGAGACTGTGTTCCTGCCGGACAGCGAACTGCCGCTGGTTCTGCCGGAACTGGAGGACTACAAGGGTCGCAACGGTCAGGCACCTCTGGAGAATGCCGAGGAGTGGAAGCACTACAACCAGAACGGAATCAAGGGTATGCGTGAGACCTCTACCATGCCCGGCAGCGCCGGCTCGTCCTGGTACTTCATGCGTTACATCGACCCCAAGAACGAAAAGGAATTCTGTGATCCTAAGCTGCTGCAGCACTGGATGCCCGTTGACCTGTATGTTGGCGGTCCGGAGCATGCGGTGGGTCACCTGATCTACTCCCGTATCTGGAACAGATTCCTGTACGACCAGGGTCTGTCTCCGGTAAAAGAGCCTTTCAAAAAGCTGGTACACCAGGGTATGATCCTGGGCGAGAACGGCATCAAGATGGGTAAGCGTTTCCCGGAATTTGTTGTCAACCCCAGCGATATCGTTCGTGATTACGGCGCAGACACTCTGCGTCTTTACGAGATGTTCATGGGCCCGCTGGAGGTCTCCAAGCCTTGGAGCACCACCGGTGTTGCCGGCGCAAAGAAGTTTATCAACCGTGTGTGGAACTTCTTTACTGAGCCTGCCAATATCACCGATGCCGATGACGGCAAGCTGACCAAAGTCTACCACCAGACCGTCAAGAAGGTCACATCTGACTTCGAGGTGCTTGGCTTTAACACTGCTATTGCACAGATGATGGTGTTCGTCAATGAGGTATATAAGAACGGCACTTGTCCCAGAGCCTATGCAGAAGGCTTCATTAAGATGCTCTCCTGCATTACACCCCATGTGGGTGAGGAGATCTGGCAGCTGTTGGGTCACGATAATACCATCGCTTATGAAAGCTGGCCTACCTACGACGAGGAAAAGTGCAAGGATAGCGAAATCACCTTTGCAGTGCAGGTCAACGGTAAAATGCGTGGCACTGTGGTGATGGAAGCTGACCTGGACAATGATACCGTGGTGGAAAATGTGTTAGCAGACGAGAAGATTCGCAACTTCCTGGCGAAAAACGGCGGCTCCATCGTCAAGACCATTGTGGTCAAGAATAAGCTGGTAAATCTCATCGTTAAGTAAGATATTTTACAGAAATGGGTGGAAAACCCGTAAATCCTGCTTGACAATTTGTGAAAAACCGCGTATAATACTATAGCCTGATAGAAAGGCCCTGAAAGCGTCCTGGATTTAGCCGGATGCCATCGGAGGGAGGGAAAACAATGTCTGAAATTCGCGTAAAGGAAAACGAATCTCTGGAGAGCGCTCTGCGCCGTTTTAAGCGTAGCTGTGCTAAGGAGGGCGTTATTGCCGAGGTTAAGAAGCGCGAGCATTATGTCAGCCCCAGCCTGAAGCGTAAGCAGAAGTCTGAAGCTGCCCGTAAGAATAAGAAGAGATTCTATTAATATCCCTCTTGACTTTATGCTCAAAAACCCCACAGACGAAAGTCTGTGGGGTTTCTTTTTTAATAAAACATCTTTGCCGTGAGAGAGGCGACAACAAATCCGGTCATATCTGCGATCAAGGCGGCCGGAATGGTGTAGCGGGTCTTGCGGATACCGGCAGCGCCAAAATAGACACTGACGGTGTAAAAAGTGGTTTCCGTAGATCCCAGCATTACCGCCACCGTTCTGCCGATCTGGGAGTCCACGCCGTAGTGCGCCATCAGTTCTGCACCCACTGCCAACGCTGCGCTGCCGCTGATGGGACGGATCAAAACCAGCACGGCTGTTTCCGGCGGTATGCCGAAAAACCGGAACACCGGTGCAAGAAAACTGCTGAAATATTCCACTGCGCCGGATGCCCGGAGCATGGTCACCGCTGTGAGCAGCAGCACCAAAGTGGGAACAAGGCTGATCAGAAGTTTTAGCCCCTCGGCTGCCCCGGAGAGCATGAGATCGTATGCGTTTTCCTTTTTGCGCAAAGCTACAGCGCAGGCGGAAAACAGTAGCAGGGGGACGATGTAATCCGTCATTTGCGCCATACCTTTCCCAGTATTATTGCAGCCGTTAATCCCAACCCGGCGGAGCAAAAGCTGGTGACCCACACTGCCGGGAGAATGTCAAATGGTGTCTGACACCCCAGACTGACCCGCACCGCCGCTACCGTTGCCGGTATCAGTTGTATGGATGCGGTATTCAGTACGATCAGCCGACACAGCTGATTGTTTGCCGTGTCGCCACTGTTGACCGCCAAGCGCTGTGCTGCCTGAATGCCCATAGGTGTGGCAGCGTTGCCCAAGCCTAGAAAATTAGCGCAAATATTGGCGCTTAAGCAGCCGGCAAGCTGTGAATCCGTTTTGGCAGAGGGAAAAACTTTATATAAAACGGGTTTCAGAATTTTCGTAAGCATACCGGTAAAACCCGCTTTCTCCATCAGCTTTCCCACACCCGTCCACAGACAGATGGCGCCGGCAAGTGAAACTGCTAAGGTCACACCGGATTGCGCCCCTTGTGGGATCGCTGCGGCCAGTGCGCTGCCGTTGTCCAGTAACACCGCAGCAACCAACGAAACCCCTGCGATGCAGGTA
>JAZRQK010000054.1:0-15606 GCA_045649665.1 Faecousia sp.
AGTTGTACAAAAGGATTGTCTTCCTAAGACCGCTTGGCCTCCGACTTATGTGACTCTGGTCAATGCCAATATCGACGAAAACGGCAACATTACCGAAACGGAAAAGCACACCGGTCACTGGGCGTGGAAGCACCCCCACGGTGTCGGCACACTGACTTATACGGAGCTGAAGGGCGACATCACGATGTTCAACGTGGACTTCGGCTATGTGCCGGAAACCACGGTGCTGCATGATGTGACCTTGTACGCCCATCCCGGTCAGAAGATCGCCTTTGTTGGCGCCACCGGCGCAGGCAAGACTACCATTACCAATCTGATCAATCGGTTCTACGATATTGCCGACGGCAAGATCCGTTATGACGATATCAATATCAACAAGATCAAGAAGCCGGATCTGCGCCGCAGTCTGGGTGTGGTGCTGCAGGATACCAATCTGTTTACCCGTACGGTAATGGAGAATATCCGTTACGGCAAGCTGGATGCCACCGACGAGGAATGTATCGCCGCGGCAAAGATGGCAAACGCCCACGATTTCATCACCCGTCTGCCGGACGGTTATCAAACGGAACTGACCGGCAACGGCGCAAGCCTTTCCCAAGGTCAGCGACAACTGATCGCCATCGCCCGGGCGGCGGTGGCTGATCCTCCGGTGATGATTTTGGATGAGGCTACCTCCTCCATCGATACCCGTACCGAGGCGCTGGTGCAAAAGGGCATGGATGCGCTGATGAAAGGCAGAACCACCTTTGTCATCGCCCACCGGCTGTCCACTGTCCGGAACGCCGACTGCATTATGGTGCTGGATCACGGCCGGATCATTGAGCGTGGTACACACGACGACCTGATCGCCGAAAAAGGCACTTACTATCAACTGTATACCGGCGCATTTGAGCTGGAATAAAAAAGAGGGAGCATCCGCTCCCTCTTTTATTCTTATATGTCATTGCACCTCCGCAGACGACCGATGGTCGCCCCTACAAGATGGAGATTGCCACGGGCAACAAGTTGCCCTCGCAATGACCCGTAAATAGGCTCGCAATGACGAATGAAAGCGTTTGCAAATTGACGGCAGGGCAGATTGGTGGTAGGATAGAAAAAAGGATGGGATCATATATGTGTTATGTAAACTGCAAGCTCTGTCCACGGCAGTGCGGTATTGACCGGACGGCGGGGCAGACCGGTTTTTGCAAAGCGCCGGCGACAGCGGTGGTAGCAAAGACCATGATACATAAATGGGAAGAACCGGCACTTGCCGGCAACGGCGGCAGCGGCGCGATCTTTTTTGGCGGCTGCACCTTGGGCTGTGTCTATTGTCAGAACTGCGCCATCAGCACCGTCCCGGTAGGAACACCAATGGACAGCGCCCAGCTGCGGCAGGTCATGGAAAATCTGATTGCCCAAGGGGCGGAAAACATTGACCTTGTGACCCCCACCCAATATCTGCCCACCATTTTGCCGGCGCTGGAAAAACCGCTGTCTGTGCCGGTGGTGTATAACTGTGGCGGCTACGAGCGGCAGGAAACCATAGAAAAACTGGCGGGAAAAGTGGACATTTTTCTGCCGGATCTGAAATATGCGGATAGTGCTCTGGCAAAGGCGCTATCCGGCGCAGAGGATTATTTCCCGGTGGCGACCAAAGCCATCCAATCCATGGTCTCCCTCACCGGCGCACCGGTTTTTCAGGGTGACCGGTTGATAAAAGGCACGGTAATTCGCCATCTGATCCTGCCGGGTCAAGTGGAAAATTCTCTGAAAGTTCTGGATTGGATCGGGGAAAACTTCGCCTCCGGTCAGGTTTTAGTCAGCCTGATGCGGCAGTACACCCCTATGCCCGGTATGCAGCCGCCCTTTGACCGCCCTATTACGGATGAGGAATATGATGCGGTGCTCAGCTGGATGTACCTCAACGGTCTGCAAGGCTTTACCCAAGAGGCGGACGCCGCCCAAAGCCGCTACATCCCGGATTTTTAACACCGCAATTTTCCGGTTGTCATTTTCCAGATTATAAGGTAAAATAGAGAAAACGACCCAAGGAGAACATTATGGATTGGCTGGAGATCACCATCGCCACTGCCCCTACGGGAATCGAATCGGTAGCGGCAGCGTTGACTGCCGGTGGGTTTGACGACCTTCTGCTGGAGGATCAGGCGGAACTGGAAACATTTTTGGAACAGAACCGCGCCTACTGGGATTACATAGACGAAAAACTGCAAAAGCAGCTGCAAGGCGTGTCCCGGATCAAACTGTATCTGGACAGTGCAGACACGGCGGCTCTGACCCGACTGGAAGCTTTGCTTTCAGATTTGAAAGCCAAAAATTCCGACGGGCAGCTGGGCACTTTGGAAATGACCGCCCAAGCCCTGCCCCAGACCAACTGGGAGGAGAGCTGGAAAGAAAATTATCCGCCCCAGCCGGTGGGTGAAAAGCTGATTGTGCTGCCCTACTGGCTGGCTGGCAGCGACGATTCCGGCAGACTTCCGGTGATTCTGGATCCGGGTCTGACCTTTGGCACCGGCGCACATCCCTCCACCCAAATGGTGATGGAAGCCATGGAGGAACGGGTCACCCCCGGTACTGCATGTCTGGACTTGGGCAGCGGCAGCGGTATCTTGTCCATCGCTGCTCTGCGGCTGGGCGCAAAGTCCGCCATCGGTGTGGACATTGACCCAAAGGCCGAGGACATCGCCCGGGAAAATGCGAATTACAACGGTTTTGCCGCCCCGGAATTTACAGCTCTCACCGGTAATGTGCTGTCTGACAAAAAGCTGATGGACACTTTGCTGGGTCAAAAGCACGATCTGGTGCTGGTGAATATCGTGGCAGATGTGATCATTTCCCTTGCTCCGGTACTGCCCCGGCTGCTGCAAAAGGATAGTCTGCTGATTTTATCCGGCATTTTGGATACCCGGCTGGGTGACGTGCTTGCCGCCTTGGAACGGGCAGGCCTGACTGTGACCCAAGTCCGACAGAAAGAAGAATGGCGCTGTGTCTGCGCTGTAAAAAAGGAAGATTAAACCATGCTTAACATCCCCTACCGCACCCGGTATGCCTTAAAACGGGGCGCATTGATCACACTGGTGGTACTGCTGATCGCCGCTACCATATTCCTGTGCTGGTTTTTGTGGCTGAAGCGATATGTGGTCTACACCCGTGACCAGGGCGCTATACTGGATATGGAAATGTCCGCCCAGGTAGCAGCGGGCAACGAAGCCTTGCCGCCCCCGGCGATGGAAACTATCAATATTTACTACAACGAGGGTGACAACACCATCAACACCAGCAAAGAACTGGGACAGATCACCGGTTATTACGCTGACACCGCCGCTCTGGAAGCCAGTGTCAATGTGGTTTGGGAACAGGCAAAAGCGCTGCCCACCGGTACACCGGTGATGCTGGATGTAAAAAGTCCCAAGGGTAATTTCTTTTACTCCTCCGGTGTCAGCGGCGACCGTCATTCCAAAATCGACATCACAACCATGGATGCGATGATTCAAGATCTAGACAGCAGTGGCACATATCTTATCGCACGGCTGCCGGCTTTCCGGGATTATGCCTTCGGTCTGTCCAGCACCTCCAACGGTCTGTTCGTCAAAAGCGGCGGCTATCTGTGGGCAGATGACGACTACTGCTACTGGCTCAACCCCGCCAGCGAAGGCACGCTGACCTATCTGGTGCAAATCGTCACCGAACTGAAAAACATGGGCTTTGACGAGGTGGTATTTGAGGAATTTCGATTCCCGGACACTGACAATCTGAAGTTCTCCGACGACAAGGATGCGGCATTGGTCGCCGCCGCCAACACTTTGGTGACCTCCTGCGCTACGGAAAACTTCGCCGTGTCCTTTGTGCAGGAAGCCGGTTTTGAACTGCCTGCCGGACGCAGCCGTCTGTACATTACCGATGCTGTGGCTGCCAACGCTGCTACCATCGCTCAGCAGACCGGACTTGCCGACCCTGCTGTTAACCTGGTATTCCTGACGGAAGTTCACGATACCCGTTTTGATGCCTACAGCGTTCTGCGTCCTTTGGAAGCAGCCCACTAAAAATAAAAACTCGCAGGGATATTCCCTGCGAGCTTTTTATTGTTCTGTGCTTGCTGCGTACAACCGTACAGTTTCGCTCAGGTGCTTTCGCATAAAAGACCGGGCATCTGCCGGATTTCCCAAAGCAATGGCATTGACTATCTTTCTGTGGTAGCGAGTACCGGCATCCACACCCACATCCTGCACAATCTGCGATAGATTCAGACCGTAAATATCCTTAATCACTTCATAAATCTTAATAATCAACGGGTTGGCAGAGGCGATAGCGATGGCATAATGCAGCTGCAGATCACATTGCTCAATGCTTTTAATATTACCTGTGCGGCAAACCTCCTCGTATTGCGCCAAAGAATTCTGAATTTGCTCCATTTGTTCCGGGGTGACCCGTTCTGCCGCCAACGCCGCGATCTCCGGCTCAAATGCCAACCGGTATTCCAAAAAATATTTCACATCCGGCTTGGTCTGTATCAAAAGCGGCTTTAAGACCTGCAGGATCTGGCCGTCATCGTTATTCTTTACATAGGTGCCGCCGCCTTGCCGGGCTTCCACCAAGCCGATTTGACTTAACCGCTGCAAAGCATTTCGTACGGTGGCACGGCTCACATCCAGCTGTGTTGCCAAGGCATTTTCAGAAGGTATTTTCTGGCCCGGTTGCCACACACCCTCTAAAACGCACTGCTCCAGCTGATGATAGACCATATCGGATATGCTCTGTTTGCGAATTTTATGTAGTTTCATACATACCATCTCCCAAGTTGTATAATCACTATACAACAGACCGCTTTCTTTGTCAAGCAACTTGACAGTTGTCATACAACTTGATATATTGCAAATATGGTGTTTTACACTGTATTTGCTTTCTATTTCAAGGGCAAACGGAGGAGATAATTTGAGTACTTATGATAAAAAAGCCCTGTCCCAACTGGCAACCCATATCCGCCGGGATGTGGTAGAAATGTTGGGCGGCGAAGGCCATGTGGGTCATTTAGGTGGCTCTTGCTCCAGCGCAGATATTGTCGCTGTGCTGTTTGGACATCGGATGCGCCATGATCCGAAAAACCCCAAATGGGAAGGTCGTGACAAGCTGATTTTCAGCAAAGGACACGCTTGTATTGCCCAGTATGCCGCTCTGTGTGAGTACGGCTACTTTGACCGGGCAGAACTTCCCAAACTCAAGTCTTTCGGCTCTATGCTGCAAGGACATCCTGACCGGAACAAAACCCCCGGTATTGAAGCGAACACCGGCTCTTTGGGTCAAGGTCTTTCCATCTGTAACGGCATGGCGCTGGCTGCTAAGCTGGATCAGAAGGACACCCGCATTTACTGCATCATCGGCGACGGAGAACTGGCAGAGGGTCAGATCTGGGAAGCAGCCATGACTGCCGTAGTTTACAAGCTGGACAATCTGGTGGCCATCGTGGACAGAAACCGGCTGCAGGCCATGGGTGCCGTTGCTGATCGGTTCGACACCAATCCCCTTGCAGAGAAATGGGCGGGCTTTGGCTGGAATGTGATCGATATTGATGGTCATGACATTGACCAGATAGAAGCCGCTTTTGACAAGGCAGAGGCAACCAAGGGCAAACCCACTGTCATTATCGCACAAACAGTAAAGGGCAAGGGCGTTTCCTTTGCAGAAAACGTTGTGGGTTTCCACAACGGCGCTCTGACACCGGAACAGTATGTGCAGGCTTGCAAAGAGCTGGATGACCGACTGGAAATGCTGAAGGAGGGCGAATAATATGTCTAGAAGTAATCAACGCACCGCCTACGGCAAGGCGCTGGTAGAACTGGGCGCACAAAACCCGGATGTGGTCGCGCTGGATGCAGACCTGTGCAAGTCCACACAATCCGTTATGTTCCAGGAAGCTTATCCTCACCGTTTCTTTGAAATGGGTATTAAAGAGCAGGATATGCTGTCCACCGCTGCCGGTCTGGCAGCCTCCGGAAAAATCGCTTTTGCCAGCTCCTTTGCGGTATTCGTGGCTGGTCGTGCCTACGATCAGATTCGACAGACTATCAGCATCGGCAAGCTTAACGTAAAGATCTGCGGCTCGTCTGCCGGTCTTTCCGACTTTGGCGACGGCTCTACCCACCAGTCCCTGGACGATATGGCGATTATGCATGTCATTCCCAATATGGTGGTGCTGACCCCGGCAGATGCCAACGAAACCCGAGCAGCTGTCCTTGCCGCCGCACAGCACGAAGGCCCTGTGTATATCCGTGTGTGCAGAAATGATGTGCTGGATGTAACACCGGCCGACCAGCCCTTTGAGATCGGCAAGCTGCACGTGTTGCGGGAAGGCGGCGATGTGGCGATCTTTGCTATGGGTACTATGATCGAGCGGGCATTGCTTGCAGCAGATCAGCTGGCGCAGGAAAATATTCAGGCAAAGGTCATCAACGTAAGCACACTCAAACCCTTTGACGCAGATACTGCCCGGCAGCTGGTAAAAGGCTGCAAGGCTGTGCTGACAGCAGAGGAAGCAAGCTACATCGGCGGTTTGACCGGCGCTGTGGCAACCGCACTGCGTAAAAACCCGCTGCCTCTGGACTATGTTGCCATCGAGGATGTATTCGGTCAGTCCGCCCACAGCGCAGAGGAGCTGATGCAGCACTATGGTCTGACCGCAGAAAATATTGTCAATAAAATCAAGGCAATGCTTTGAGAAAAGGAGTAATTGTATGAAAATTGGTTTTGTTGGTCTTGGTATTATGGGCCGCCCTATGTGTAAGAATCTTTTGAAGGCTGGTTATACAGTCACTGCCTACACCCCCAATTCCACAGAGGCATTGGACGATGTGGTTGCCTGCGGCGCAATCCGGGGCAAGAGCAATGCAGATGTTGCTGCGCAGAGCGATGTTGTCATCACCATGGTTCCCAACTCTCCCCAGGTTCGTGAGGCTGTATTTGGCAAGGATGGTATCGCCGAGGGCGCAAAGCCCGGTTTGGTAGTCATTGACATGAGTTCTATCGCACCGCTGGAATCCAAGGCCATTGCCGAGGAGCTGGAAAAACGGCAGATCCAGATGATGGATGCCCCTGTTTCCGGTGGTGAGCCCAAAGCTATCGACGGCACGTTGTCCATTATGTGCGGCGGCCCCAAGGCGCTGTTTGACAAGTATTATGACTTGCTGTTGAAAATGGGCGCATCCGCCGTCCACTGTGGCGATGCCCATGGCGCTGGCAACACGGTAAAGCTGGCAAACCAGATCATCGTAGCTGTCAATATCGCCGCTTGCGCAGAGGCATATTCCCTGTCCACCATGGCAGGCGTTGACCCCCAGCAGGTGTTTAATGCCATTCGCGGCGGTCTGGCAGGCAGCACCGTCATGGATGCTAAAGTGCCTATGATGATGGACGGCAACTTCAACCCCGGCTTTAAGATCGATCTGCATATCAAGGATCTGAACAACGCTTTGGACACCGGTCACGGTCTGGGTACACCTATGATCCTGACCTCTCAGGTGCAGGAAATGATGCAGTGGCTGCACCACAACGCTTGCGGCGGTAACGACCATAGCGCTATTTTGAAATATTACGAAAACCTGACCGGCACAGAAGTCAGAAAGAAGGGATAATCCATGAGAGCACTTGTTTATCAAGGACCCAAGCAGATGACCCTGGAAAACTGGGAAACCCCCATGCCCAAAGCCGGCGAAGTCCGGGTGCGTACCGCTTTTTGCGGCATTTGCGGCTCGGATGTTCACGGATGGCTGGGTATTACCGGGCGGCGAACTGCGCCCATGGTCATGGGTCATGAAATGTCCGGCGTGGTGGAAATGCTGGGCGAGGGTGTTACCGGCTGGAAGGTTGGTGACCGGGTCACCATTCAGCCGCTATTCAGCTGCGGCGAATGTGAATTCTGCCGTCAGGGTCTGAACAATTTGTGCCCCACCCGAGAACTGATGGGTGCTATGACCTGCAACGGCGCATTTGTGGACAGTTTCTGTGTCCCGGCGGAAAATCTCTGCCGGTTGCCGGATAATCTGTCTTTGGAGATCGGCGCACTGATCGAGCCTTTTGCGGTTGCCTACCGGGGTGTGTTGCATGCCGGCGGTGTGGAAGGCAAAAACGTGATGATCTGCGGCGCAGGCACCATCGGTCTGATGGTGTTGAAAGTCTGCAAAATGCTCAATGCCAAAAGCATTACCATCGTGGATCTGAGCGACGACCGGCTGGCGCTGGCAAAGAAACACGGTGCTGACCTGATCATTAACGGAAAAGATGATATCGGCGCAATTTTGGAAGCAAACGGTATCCGGGATCAGATCGATGTGGCAATCGAGGCTGTGGGCGTAACACCCACTGTGCAGCAGACCGTCGAATTCGTAAAGACCCGTGGTCAGATCATTTGGATCGGCAACTCTGCGCCCACCGTCAGCGTGAATATGCAAAGCGTTGTCACCCGTGAGCTGAGCATCCAGGGCTCCTACATCTACACCGATACCGACTTCCGGGAATGTGTCCGGTTGCTGTCCGAGCAGCCTCAGGATTTCACCGGTATTATCAGCGATGTTATCTCCGTGGAGCAGGCGCAGGATATGTTCGCTCTGCTCAGCGATGGCGCCGGCGCAAAGATCAAAGTGTTAGTGGATATGATGCGATAAAGCAATAAGAAAACTGCCGTCAGAAAATCTGACGGCAGTTATTTTTTATTCTTCCTCCTGGAAGTTATGTCCCAGGATCAGCATCCGGACGATGCGGTGATTCTCATCAACCTCTTTGACCATCAGGGTAAAGCGGTCGTAATCAAAAGAATCAAAAGGCACAGGCATTGCGCCGATCATCTCCGTTGCCCAGCCACCCACGGTGGCGCAGACGGTTTCGATGTCCTCGTCGTCCAAATCCAAATGGTTGCAGAAAACGCTGAGGTTCAGATCGCCGGCACATTCGTACCGATCCTTATCCAGCTCCTGCCAATCGTTGACAATGTCATCGTTCTCGTCCCAGATCTCACCAACCAGCTGCTCCAGCACGTCCTCCATGGTGACGATACCGGTAATGCCGCCGTATTCGTCGGCAACCACAGCCATGTGGGTCTGACTGTTACGGAACTCATTCATGATGGCATGCAGCTTCATGGACTTGGGAATAAACGCAGGCTCCAGCAGGACCTCCTCCAGCTTTACATCCTTGCGCTCCGTCAGTTCCTTGAGCAGGTGCTTGACATACAGAATGCCGACCACATGGTCTACCGTTTTCTCATATACGGGGTAGCGAGAGAACTGGGTCTCGTTAATGACTTCCAAAATCTGCTCGATACTGTCGCCGATCTCAAAACCCACCACATCAATACGGGGGGTAAGAATGTCGCCGGCGTCCAAATCGGAGAATTCCAAAGCAGACTGCAGCAGTTCGGTTTCCGCTTCGTCGATGACACCTGCATCTTCTGCGGTGTCCAGAATGGTTTCAAATTCCTCTTCGGTAATGGTCACATTCTGATCGTCCTTGTTCCGCCACAAAAGGCCAAACAACTTAACAACCAATCCGGTGATCCAAACCGCAGGGAAGAACACGATCATCAGCACGATCAGCGGATATGCCGCCAGCTGGGCAAACCGTTCGCTGCAGCGACGGGCGATCATCTTCGGTGTAATTTCACCGAATATCAGGATCAGACCGGTCATCACCACTGTGACGATAGACGATGCGGCATCCTCAGACAATTTTCCGCCCAAAGTGGCCACCAGATTCAGTGCAACCACCGTCGCCACAGAAGTTGCGGCGATATTCACCAGATTATTGCCAATCAAAATAGTAGACAAGGCATTATCATAGTGATTGTAGATAAAAGACACCAGTTTTTGTGTCCGGCTGGGCTTCTCGTTTTCTTTGCGCAGCTTCAGCTTGCTCAGAGAAGTATATGCGATCTCCGAACCGGAGCAGAACGCCGAGCCCAAAAGCAACAATACAATATATAAGTATTCCATAGCCGACCTCCATTACTGCAGCTGCAGGCCTTCGCCTGCATCGCTCTCGTCCTGAATGTCGCCTACCAGCTCTTCCAGCAAATCTTCCATGGTAAGCAAACCCACCTTGCGGTGATTCTCATCCACCAGGAACACCATGTGCAGCTTATTCAGCCGCATTCTCTGCAAAAGCTCGGAAATTTCAATGCGATAGTCAAAAACATACGGTTTCATCAGCAGCTTGCGCAACCGCACCGGCTGACCGGAAACATAGCTTGCCAAAAATTTATTCACCGGCAGAATACCCACGATATTATCCTTTGCGCCTTCGTAAACCGGCAGACGGGAATAAATCTGGGAGCGCACCTTTTCCGCCAATTTGTCCACAGAAATGGAATAGGGAACGCAAGTAATCTGATCGATGGGGGTCATAATATCCTTCGCCAACTTACCGCGGAACTCCATTGCGGAATTCACCAGCGCCTGCTTTTCAGGCTCCAAGACGCCCTCATCCTCGATGGTTTCGATAATGTTGATCAGGTCTTCTTCTGTAACCGACTGCTCCTCCTCCCAGGAGAAAAGCCAAGCCAGCACACGGGAAATACCGGAAAACAGCGCCGAAATGGGGGTCAGAATGTTCACCAACAGCTTCATGCTGGGCGCAAAAAACAGCGCCAGGGACTCGCTCTTTGTTTTTGCAAAGCTTTTGGGAATCATCTCTGCAAACAAGTAGACAACAACCGTGGTGATCAGTGTACCTACCACAACATACTCCTGAGAAAACTGACGCACCACCAACAAAGTAGACAGGGTTGCGCAGCTTGCGTGGAATACATTGTTGCCAATGAGGATCGTGGTCAAGGTCTTATCAAACCGATCACACACCCACAGAGCCTGCTTAGCTCGCTTGGCCTTTTTTGATTCCCGTCCTTCAGCAATACTTTTGAGCCGTGTGCGGCTGACAGCGGTAAACGCCGTTTCACTGCAGGCAAAGTATGCCGAAGACAATAAAAAGAATACGAACAAGAAAGCGTACAGTAATATACTACTGGCCGGATCCAAGAAAAACCAACTCCTTATGTATGAAATGCAACCATTATAGCAGGTTTCCGGGATTAAAGCAAGCATTTTGTCATTTTGTGCCAAAAAACAAGTTAAGCCTTGACAGAAACCGCGGGCGGCGGGTATGATGAGAAAAGAAAGGTGGGGAGATTATGGGCAAGAAGCTACAAAGGTGGCTGAAAAAAGCGGTACAGTTTTTGCTGAATCCCCGGCTTTTGTTGTGCTTTGGGCTTGGATGGATGATCACCAACGGCTGGTCGTATATTTTATTCGGGTTAGGCACATGGCTGGGAATCGAATGGATGATCGCCGTATCCAGCGCATACCTGGCGTTCTTGTGGTTTCCCTTCTCCCCGGAAAAGCTGATTACCGTGGCTATCGCTATATTCTTATTACGCTGGCTGTTTCCCCATGACCAAAAGACCCTTGCGGTGCTGATCGATATGAAAAACAAGGTCAAGCAAGCCGCCCAAAAGCGGAAATAAATAGATAAAAAGACCATCGACAATACGCATTGTATCGTCGATGGTCAAATTTTTGGTATGGGCGACAGGACGCAGCTCGCCTTGCGATCTGCCGGGCTCGCCGACCGCTTCGCAGTACCCGTCTCGCCCACACCGCCTGAAAAACAGTCCACCGGACTGTTTTTCTTTACGGCGGTGGCCTTCTTAAGCTTCAAGTCCTGTCGCTTTGATAAAATTATAAAAAGGGAGGTCTCTGACCTCCCTTTTTATAATGGTACGGGCGACAGGACTTGAACCTGCACGGTTGCCCATTGGAACCTAAATCCAACGTGTCTGCCAATTCCACCACGCCCGCATATATTATTGTATGTGCTCTAGGTTGCAGCAGCCACCTTTTTCGTGTCTGCCAATTCCTCCTGTTGCGGTCCCCGGCATATTCCTTGCCGTTAAACGGCTTCGTCATCTGCCGACCGCGGCCACTCGCTCTGGTCGCTGCATCCGCCACCGGCGGCGCTCCCATCGCTCCCCACGCCCGCATATATTATATGTAGTATATAATAGCAGAGTTATTCTACCACGGCGCTTACACATTGTCAACGAAAGAACCATAGGGCAATAAATAAAATTCTCCCGTTGCATTTTCGCTCATTTGTGCTAATATAAAGATAGATTTCACTGGGAGGTGCTATTATGGCACGAACAAGCAATAAATCACAGATGATTCTGGACTTTGTGAATCACTTTGTGCAGGAAAACGGTTACGCACCCTCTGTCCGGGAGATCGGCGCAGCGGTGGATCTGCGTTCCACCGCATCGGTAAGCTACCATTTGCAGCAGCTGCAGCAAAAAGGTCTGCTCCTTGCCCCTGCAGGAAAAGGCCGCAAGCGCTGCATCGCCACTGCCCAGCGCCCGGGACAGATCCCCGTGGTGGGCATTGTGACGGCTGGACAGCCGATTCTTGCATTTGAGAATTTGGAGGGCACCATGCCGTGGGAGGGCGAGCCCGGTTGTTTTGCCCTGCGTGTCCGGGGTGACAGCATGATAAATGCCGGTATTTTGCCCGGCGACAAGGTGGTTGTTCGCCCCCAATCCTCCGCCGATGACGGACAAATCGTAGTAGCCAGAATCGGCGATGAGGCTACTGTCAAGCGACTTTTTCGGCGCAACGGGCAGGTTTTACTGCTGCCCGAGAACCCCAACTACCAACCCATTGACGGCAGCGAGGCAGAGCTGGTGGGTGTTGTAAAAGCGGTGTTCCGTGAGTATTAAAAATAAATAAATTTTTACGGATAAAAGGCTTGCTATTTTGCAAGTCGCATGCTATAATGTTTCAAAATTGCATAACCGCAAGTTTGAAAGGGGTCTTTCTCATGTCTTACAAGTATGTTTACCTGTTCACTGAAGGTAACGGTTCTATGCGCGAATTGCTGGGTGGCAAGGGCGCAAACCTGGCAGAAATGACCAACATCGGTCTGCCTGTTCCCCAGGGTTTCACCATCACCACCGAGGCATGCACCAAGTACTACGAGGACGGTCGCAAGATCAACGACGAGATCCAGGCGCAGATCATGGAGTACGTGGATAAGCTGGAATCCATCACCGGCAAGAAGTTCGGTGACAAAGAAAATCCCCTGCTGGTCTCCGTCCGTTCCGGCGCACGGGCATCTATGCCCGGTATGATGGATACCATCCTGAACTTGGGTCTGAATGAGGACGTTGTGGACGTGCTGGCCGCCAAGTCCGGCAACCCCCGTTGGGCATGGGACTGCTACCGCCGCTTTATTCAGATGTACTCCGACGTGGTTATGGAAGTCGGCAAGAAATACTTTGAAGCACTGATCGATCAGATGAAAGAGCGCAAGGGCGTTCAGCAGGACGTGGAGCTGTCTGCCGAGGATCTGAAAGAGCTGGCATTCCAGTTTAAGGCTGAGTACAAGGCAAAGCTGGGCGAGGAATTCCCCACCGACCCGGTGGAGCAGCTCATGGGCGCAGTGAAGGCTGTGTTCCGCTCCTGGGATAACCCCCGCGCCAATATTTACCGCCGTGAAAATGACATCCCCTACTCCTGGGGTACTGCCGTGAACGTCCAGTCCATGGCATTCGGCAACATGGGTGACGATTGCGGTACCGGTGTTGCATTTACCCGTGACCCCGCCACCGGCGCAAAGGGTCTGATGGGCGAATTCCTGACCAACGCCCAGGGTGAGGACGTGGTTGCCGGTGTCCGGACTCCCATGCCCATCTCCGAGATGGCAGAGAAATTCCCCGAGGCATTTGCCCAGTTTGAAAAGGTCTGCGCAATTCTGGAGGAGCATTACCGGGATATGCAGGACATGGAGTTTACTGTTGAGAACAACAAGCTCTACATGCTGCAGACCCGTAACGGCAAGCGTACCGCTCCCGCCGCCCTGAAAATCGCCTGCGATCTGGTGGACGAGGGCATGATCGACGAGAAAAAGGCGGTGGCGATGATCGAGCCCCGTAACCTTGACACTTTGCTGCACCCCCAGTTTGATACTGCCGCACTGAAAGCCGCTACACCCTTGGGCAAGGCTCTGCCTGCACCCCCCGGCGCAGCCGCCGGCAAGATCGTTTTTACCGCCGAGGACGCCAAGGCTTGGGCTGCCCGTGGTGAAAAGGTAGTGCTGGTTCGTTTGGAAACCTCCCCCGAGGACATCGAGGGTATGATGGCCGCTCAGGGCATCCTGACCGTTCGTGGCGGTATGACCTCCCACGCAGCGGTGGTTGCCCGTGGCATGGGTACTTGCTGTGTTTCCGGCTGTACTGCGATTGCCATGGACGAGGAGAACAAGGTGTTCACCTTGGCAGGCAAGACATTCCGTGAGGGCGACGAGCTGTCCCTGGACGGCTCTACCGGTAATATTTACAAAGGTCTGATCCCCACCAAGGATGCCGAAATCGCCGGCGAGTTCGGCCGCATCATGGCTTGGGCAGATAAGTACCGCACCCTGAAAGTCCGCACCAATGCCGACTCCCCCCGGGATGCCAAGAAAGCTCGCGAGCTGGGCGCCGAGGGTATCGGTCTGTGCCGTACCGAGCACATGTTCTTTGAGGAAGGCCGTATCGGCCCATTCCGTGAAATGATCTGCTCCGACACTTTGGAGGAGCGTGAAGCTGCCCTGGCAAAGATCCTGCCCATGCAGCAGGCTGACTTCGAGGGTCTTTATGAGGCTATGGAGGGCAACCCCGTCTGTATCCGCTTCCTTGACCCCCCGCTGCACGAGTTCGTCCCCACCGAGGAGACTGACATCGCTGCGCTGGCCGCTACGCAGGGCAAGTCCGTGGAGCGAATTAAGGAGATCATCGCATCTCTGCACGAGTTCAACCCCATGATGGGTCACCGTGGCTGCCGTCTGACTGTTACATATCCGGAAATTGCCGCTATGCAAACCAAGGCGATCATCCGCGCTGCGCTGAACACCAAGAAAAAGCATCCCGATTGGGATATGGTACCCGAACTGATGATCCCCCTGACCGGCGATTCCAAGGAATTGAAGTTTGTCAAAGATGTCGTGGTCAAGACCGCTGAGGAGGAGATCGCCGCTGCCGGTATTGCGCTGAAGTATGAAGTTGGTACAATGATCGAGATCCCCAGAGCATGTCTGACCGCTGATCAGATCGCCGAGGAGGCAGAGTTCTTCTGCTTCGGCACCAACGACCTGATCCAGATGACCTTCGGCTTCAGCCGTGACGATGCGGGCAAGTTCCTGAACGCCTACTATGACAACAAGATCTACGAGAACGATCCCTTTGCCAAACTGGATCAGACCGGCGTTGGTCAGCTGATGGAAATGGCTGTCACCAAGGGCAAGGCAACTCGTAAGAGCCTGCACTGCGGTATCTGCGGTGAGCACGGCGGCGACCCCATGAGCGTGGAGTTCTGCCACAAGATCGGTCTGAACTATGTGTCCTGCTCCCCCTTCCGTGTTCCCATCGCTCGCCTCGCCGCCGCTCAGGCTGCAATCAAGGGCTAATTGCTAACAATAAAACTGCCTCCTTCGGGAGGCAGTTTTTGTTTGTGCTTACACTGGTATTAGTTCATAATGCTTGTTAAGAAAACGAAAGAAATTTCCTTCATACTTTTCATCAAATTCATCTAAAGC